>CP040556.1:2172500-2349491 GCA_013378335.1 Streptococcus sanguinis | reverse complement strand
AACTTCCCTCCTTTTCTATAATTTTCTGATTCATACGCATCTTATTTTATCATAAAGGTTAGAAGTTTTCCACAAGAACTGGAAAAGAATTCACATTGTTAGCTGAAGTTATCCACAGAATGTGAATAAAGTTAAAATTTCTTATTTTAATAGGCTTCCTAATTGATTTAACAGTGGATAATCTTGTTATTTTAAAAAAAGAAAATAACAGTTTTATTTAAAACTGTTTATAATTCTTTGATATTCTTCTTCGCTTTCAAAAGGAATAATCAGCTTTCCTTTACTCTGGCTTTTTAACTGAATAGAAACTTCCAGACCGAGAATTTTTTTAATTTTTTCCTCTTCAGATTTAGCAAACAGTTCTTTATTAGGTTTCTTTTTGAGAATCTTTTTTTGCTGGAGAAGCTTTTCAACTGCTCGAACCGATAAATCTTCTCGACAAATCTTTTCCAGCCATAGTAACTGTTCTTCTTCTTTTAAGGGGACCAGTAGGCGAGCATGTCCTTGAGAAATCTCTTCTTCCTTAATAGCTTGACGAACTTCTTTAGCCAGCTGTAAAAGTCTGACAATATTGCTTATATAGGGTCTAGATTTTCCCATGATTTTAGCAATTTCATCATGTGTCAAGCCTTTGTCAATCAAATTTTTATAAGACTCAGCCTCCTCTATAGAATTCAAGTCTTCTCTTTGAAGATTTTCGATAATGGCCTGTTTCAACATTTCATCATCAGATAATTCTTTGACGACAGCTGGGATCGTTTCTAGGCCAAGAAAAGAGGCAGCTCTAAATCTCCGTTCGCCTGCTAAAATTTCATAACCAAAAAGTGAAGATTTCCGAAGAATGATTGGCTGAATGAGACCATTTTCTTTGATTGATGCCGCTAATTCTTCTATCTTTTTTTGTGAAAATTCTTTACGAGGCTGATAAGGGTTGGTTCGAATGTCTTTAAGTGCAATATATTGAAAGTTTTCCATTTGTATATAGAATAACACACCTTTACGATTGTGTAAAGGTGTGTTGACAATCTTGTAAATAGGTTAATTTGAGCTTAGCTCTTTTGTTGATTTGGTAAGTTTGATTTTGACTGTTTGAGATTTACCATCTCGATAATAAGTAATCTCCACCTCATCTCCAATACTATGCCTGTAGAGAGCAGACTGAAGTTCACTAGTGGATTCCACATCTGTATTATCTACTTTTGTAATGATATCATTTTTTTGAAGCTTGCCATCAGCAGGCATTCCTTGCTGAACAGAGCGAACAAGAATACCTGATTTCACTGAAGCAGGAAGATTTAATTTAGAAAAATCAGAAGTTGTCAGATTAGATAAATCCATCATTTGAATTCCTAAAGCAGGACGTGTGACTGTTCCATTTTTCTCAAGTTGATTGATAATATTTACGACATCATTAGATGGAATCGCAAATCCCATCCCTTCAACAGAGGTTTGGCCATTTGTTGAAATTTTACTTGAAGTAATCCCAATAACTTGTCCTTGGATGTTAATCAACGGGCCGCCAGAGTTACCAGGATTAATTGCAGCATCTGTTTGCAGTGCAGTTGTTGAAATATTTTCACCATTTTCAGATTGTAAGGTAACGTTTCTGCCTAAACTAGAAATAATTCCTTGTGTTACTGAGTTAGCGTATTCTGTTCCAAGAGGGCTTCCGATGGCGATTGCTGTTTCACCAACTGTCAGAGAACCAGAATCTCCAAATTCTGCGACATCAGTTACTTTTTCAGAGCTAATTTTAACGACAGAGATATCTGAAAAAACATCTGATCCAACTACTTCACCTGGAACCTTGTTTCCATCAGCTAGCAAGATATCTACATTGGTTGATCCGTTCAGAACGTGGGTGTTGGTTACCAGATAGGCTGAGTTTCCATCTTTTTTATAAATTACGCCAGAACCTTCACTGGAGATTTGTGATTCATCGTTGGAAGATTCATCATTGATAACGCTGCTGGAAGATTCAGCATAAGTAATTACTGAAACAACAGCATTTTGAACCTTTTTCACAGCTTCTGAAATGTCTGTAGAGTTTTTATATGAAGTAGTTACACTAGTTGTTGAATTTCCATTCATTTTAACGCGTGAAGTTAGTAATGTAGTAACATAATTTCCTAAACTTCCGCCGATAAAACCTACAATTAATACTGCAAAAAGCAATAAAGCCTTTTTGATGGCATTTGAAGAGTTTTTCATGTTTTCCTCCTTGAATTACAATTGATGAAATTATATTTATACAAACTTAATTATAACTTAAATCCTTTAAATTTTCCACACCTTGTGGAAAACTTAGAAAAACTGTTGATTAGCATTAGAAAATACGCAGATTAGCCGATTCCCAGATAAATTTTACTTGTTAATAAAGTGTGAAGTATAGATGAATATGATAGAATAAACTTATGAAAATAAAACTTGTAACAGTTGGAAAACTGAAAGAAAAATATTTAAAGGATGGAATTGCTGAATACATGAAGCGTCTCAATCGATTCTGCAAGGTGGAAATGATTGAGCTAGCGGATGAAAAAACACCTGATAAAGCTAGTGATTTAGAAAATCAGCAGATTCTTGAAAAAGAAGGAAATAAAATTCTGGCTAAAATCAATGAGCGTGAATTTGTTATTGCTTTGGCAATTGAAGGAAAGCAATTTCCGTCAGAAAAGTTTAGTCAGCTCATGATGGATACTACAGTGCGTGGCTTTTCTGATATCACTTTTGTTATCGGAGGAAGTTTAGGTTTATCTCCTGCAGTAAAAAAGCGGGCAAATCTTCTGATGAGTTTTGGCAAATTAACCGTACCTCATCAACTGATGCGCCTTGTTTTAATAGAGCAGATCTATCGAGCTTTTATGATTCAGCAGGGGAGTCCTTATCATAAGTAATCTTGACGGCAACCCTATTTTCTGATAGAATGAGATGGTATTGGTCTCATAGCTCAGCTGGATAGAGCATTCGCCTTCTAAGCGAACGGTCGCAGGTTCGAATCCTGCTGAGATCAGAAATGTAAAAAATGCGAAGTATTTTACAATATTTCGTGTTTTTTTCTTCTATTTTTTTGGTATAATGTCATTTTGGGGATAAAAAATGACATTTCAGGGAAAATTGTCACTAACTCTTTCTATTTTTCTATAATGATAAATGTAAGGTGACTTACAAGATAAAAAGATAGGAGATAGTTATGAAAATCTATTCTTTTCAAATTGCTGCAAATAGCAATTCACTTGTTCAAACCTTTTGGGATTTAAGAGGCGTTCCAAATCCATGGGATTGGATTTTTGGAAGATAAGAATTTTAAAGTTTAGGGGAGAAATTTATGTCACTTGAAATAATCGGATTAATTGTTCATCCTTTTATTAATTTAGCTGCATTTTTAGTGATTTTATCAAAAATCACTAAAATTAAGCATACTCGCTTTTTTGTAGCTGTTTGCTTTAGTCTTGAGATTATAATTCCGTTTATAATTGCTTTTTTAGGGCATGTGTTTTCATTTGAAATCTCATTTCCATCTTATACGCTGTCATTTTTTCTCCCTCTATTTATAGTTTGGTATTTTTGTAGAGTTGAAAAAATTAAAAAATATCAATCTTTCTTACTTTCCTTATTTTTATGTTTGTCAATTGATAGCTCTACTACTTTCTTTTCAGTTATTATTTCATCTGTTTTAGGAGATGATTTTGTAGCTCAGTACATGGGCCTGTTTCTGACATGTATCAACTTAATATCCTTGTTCTTTATGGTAAAGGTTATTGATATTTTTGATTTCAGAATAGATTATCTTAAAAGAAGTTTCTTTAAATCTCAGATTCTGATGATTAGTAGTTTATATGCGATGAATTGGCTGATTTTAAATCTCTCTCACTGGATTAGTAATATAAAGCATTTCAACAGTTTTAGCAGTATGATTGCTACTATTTGTTTCTTGGCTTTTCTTTCTACTTTGGTGACATTCAAGGACAGCCGTGAGAAATACGAGAAAGAAGAGCGTTTGCGTCAAAAAGAATCTGAACAGCTTCGACTTCAGGAATATACTGATGAAATTGTGAGATTATACTATGAAATCAAAGGATTTCGTCATGATTATGCTAGCATGCTGACAAGTATGCAAGTGGCTATTCAAACTGGAGATATCAAGGAAATTGAGCATATTTATCAAGAGGTCTTGGCTGATGCAAATTTGAACCTGCGTTCAGATAAATATACAGTTTTTGATTTGAATAATGTAGGAGATTCAGCTTTAAGGAGTGTCATGACTGAGACAATCTTTCAAGCGCGTGAACATCAGATTCAGCTGACTTTTGAAGTTAAGGATAAAGTGGAACGCCTTCCAATCAAGTTGTTAGATCTGGTCAGAATTGCTAGTATTTTATTAAATAATGCTATTGAGAGTGCCATTGACAGCCTGGAAAAAATTGTCCATGTTTCTCTGGTTCAACTGGATGATAGAACCATTTTTGTTGTTCAAAATTCTCGTAAAGAAGGAAAATTGGATTTGGAAGAACTCTATCAGCCCGAATTTTCAACTAAAGGAGAAAATAGAGGCTATGGATTGAATAACATCAAGGAAATTTTAGATAGGTATGAATTTATCACTCTTGATACACAAATTGAGCCAAGAAGTTTTACACAGATTTTAACAATTAGGAGATAGAATTTATGAAAGTGTTAGTTTTAGAGGATACCGTATCTCATCAAGTCAGGATGGAAACGACATTAGCAGAAATTGCTGAGGAACTTGGAATTGACATCCAGGTTCAGGTTACAGGAAAAATCAAAGAATTCAAAAAATATATTGAAAATGGAGACGTTAACCAGCTTTATTTTTTGGATATTGATATTAAGGGGGAGGAAACAAAAGGGCTGGAAGTAGCTCAATTTATTCGTCATCATAATCCTTATGCCATTATAGTTTTTGTAACCTCAAAATCTGAATTTGCTACTATGACTTTTAAATATAAGGTATCAGCACTTGATTTTATCGATAAAGATATCAACAATGATGCTTTTAAAAATAGAATCAAAGACAGTATTCTTTACACTAAGAGTACACTAATTGAAAATACCAATATGGTAGATTATTTTGAATATAGTTATCGTGGCAATGATGTTCGAATGCCTTATAACGATATTTTGTATATCGAAACGACAGGGAGCTCCCATAAACTTCGGATTGTTGGTAAAAATTTTCTCAAGGAGTTTTATGGAACGATAACAGATATTCAAGAAAAAGATCAGCAATCTAAACGATTTTTTTCACCACATAAATCTTATCTGGTTAATATTGGCAACATTGTTGATTATGACAAGAAAAATCGAGAAATTATTTTTTACGAAAATCATCGCTGTCCGGTCACTCGTTTAAGAGTGAAATATCTGAAAGATATTTTCGAAAATAAAGGGAAAAGAGTTGACAAAGCTTAAAAACCTGATATAATGGAATATGTTCTGAAAGAGAGCATACCATATGGTCCGTTGGTCAAGGGGTTAAGACACCGCCTTTTCACGGCGGTAACACGGGTTCGAATCCCGTACGGACTATATTATCCGGCATAGCTCAGTTGGTAGTAGCGCATGACTGTTAATCATGATGTCGTAGGTTCGAGTCCTACTGCCGGAGCTAGAGACACTCTTAGTGAGTGTTTTTTTATTGTTCAAAAAAAAGGCCTTCACTAGCATTTTAATGAAGAGCCTTATTTTTTATATTGGTAAAGATCTGATTTTTGATATATTTATATTCTCTGTCGTTTCCTACGTAGAAAATTATAGCAAACAAATAAGATTATGCCAGATATGAAGGCAATGCCACCTTCTTTCAGTCCATTAGGAATGAAAGTGAGAACAACATTTCCTTCTCCTTTTTTCACATCTAATTTCATAAAGCCGTTTTGAGCTCGTTTTAGTGTGACAGGCTTCCCGTTAAGAGTGGCTGACCATCCCTTATCATAAGGAATGGTAAAGAATAATGAAGTATCCTTTTCTGCTCTATAGTTTGTTTTTACTGTGTTTAAATCAGTAGTTGTGGAAACGGGCTGCTCTTTTAATTTTTGAATAACATTTTGATATTGCTCAGTATTAACAGCAAAAAATTCTGGCGTATCAAATGAAACTGTTGAATTGTCTGGGAATGTAAAGCGAATAGATACTGTTTGACTTTGACTGAAATAGCCAGCATTAAAGAAAGGAAAAACATTATTAGTTGTATAACGTTCTGTAAAGTTATTGACAGTAATGTCAACATCTGTCTGATCATCATTACTAAAATCAATCCCAGCAACATTAACATATAGTTGACTGTTAGCAGGTACATTGACAGTATAGACTACGCTAGCAAAGCTTGTATTATGTTCTCTGTCAACATCCACAGTCACTCTGTTACCAATTTGCTTGACATTTTCATTAGTAGTTATAGCATCTACTTTATCATAATATTTAAAATCAAAGCCAGTCAATTGATTCAAAAATTCTGTCTGATTATCTAAAGTCAAATTTGTAAACTTGACATCCTGGTAAACATCATTGGTCAGAAAAGCTAAACCAAGTGCAGCATCATTTTGGTAGAGAGACATTTCTTTTTCAGTTTTCTCTGGAAGAAAACCAAATTTTTGAGGATCTGTTTCAGATAGATTGTAGCGAACACCAAAAATACTGTCCATTAAAATACTGTTGTTTTGATAACGGAGATTCAGATTTGTTCCTGCTGATTTAAAACCAAGTTTATCTAAAGTAGAACTTGCCTGAGTATTTCGAACAGATGAGAACTGGGAAATTCCATTGTAGTTGAATTTCATACTGTCATTTCCTGTTTGTGGATTCAATCTTTCAGTTCTAAAAAAGTCAATATTTTCCTTTTTGGAATAATTGACAAGCTTGTCAATCTCATCAAGGTGGCTAGCATAAGATGAACGAGTGGCAAATACCCATTCTTTAGCAATTCCTCCAACTTGATAATAGGAATTAAGCGACAATTCAAAAGTAACAAAAAAGAGCAAGACAGGGAGAATGATTTTTGGTTGAATAGAAGATTTTGCTAAGACAAAGCTAATCAAGAGATAAGCCAGCAGAAATTCTAATGTTAGAATATAATTCTCAGGACCCAAAAAGTCATAATGTTTTCTCTGAATAAAAGTGAGAATGAATCCAAGGCTGAGCAAAGTGAAACTAATGGCAAGATTCATCAATTTCACATCTTTCCAACGATTTAAAGTCTCAGCAGCCATATAGATAACTACCAGAGAAAATAGCCAAGAATAACGGTGAAGAAACATGTTCGGTGCATGCATTCCCTGCCAAAGTAAGTCTAAATATTGAAGATAAAAACTAGCTATGAAAATTGAAATGAGTAAAAAGTAGCAAAGTTTCACGTGAAACTTAACAGATTTTAAGGTGAAAAATAAGATAGCTAGAATCAAGGGGAAGGTGCCGACATAAATCATAGGGATAGAACCATACTTGGTTGTATCAAAACTGCCAATAAAATTTTTAGCAAACACATCTAAGAACCAACTTTTTTCTGTCAGCAAAGAAGAAACTTTTGTTAATGTTTCACCATGAGTGCTTATATCTAAGTAAGTTGGCAGAATCATGATTAGGCTAGTCAGACCTGCTAAAGCAGATACAACTGTAAAGTCAAGTAAACTTTTAATTCTATTTTTGAAATCCCAAGATAATTGAAGAAGGTACCAAAAGACCAAAAAGATTGCCATCATATAACCAAAATAATAATTTTGGATGAAGAGAATTGACAGTGTTGTAAAGTATAGTACTCTGCCTTTTCCAGTTATCAACCTATGTAAACCTAGCACAATCAAAGGTGCAAGGATAAACACATCCAACCAGGTTTTAATTTCTAATTGACTGACCGAAAAACTCATTAAAGAAAATGAAGTTGAAAGAGTGATGATGAGTAAAGCTGGAATCTTTTTGAATATTCCTTTGATACTGATAAAAGTGGAGAGTCCAATTAATCCAAACTTGATTAAAGTAAATAGATAGACGGCATCTGGCATTGATTTCAAATCAAAGAAATAAACCAGAGGAGATAAGAAGCTACCTAAATAATAACTGGATAAAGCATAGAAATTCAGCCCAAGTCCACTGGAGAAAGTATAGAAAATACTGTCTGTGCCATGGAGGATATTTCTTAGGTTAATATCAAAAATGACATACTGATGAAAGCCGTCACCAAGCAAGGGAGAAGTTTCGCTATTCCAGTAAATTCCGTACATCAAGTAGACAAAGAACATGATGAAAAATGGAAGAAAGAAGGCGCAAAAATAAGGCCAATTTTTTTTAAAATATTTTTTAATTTGATTCATATTTCTTATATAGAAAGAGGCAGAAACGTTGTTTCATGCCTCTGTAAAGCTTTGTAAACGTAAATTGACAAGGGATTAATCTTTCCAAAGTTCTTTGACTTTTGCCTGAACTTCCTGATTTTCCAAGAATTCATCATAGGTTTCGTCAATGCGGTCAATGACGCCATTTTTAGACAGGACAATGATATGGTTGGCCAAGGTTTGAATAAATTCATGGTCATGACTGGCAAAAATAATGGATCCTTTGAAATTTTTCAAGCCATCATTTAAGCTGGAGATTGATTCCAAATCTAAGTGATTGGTTGGATCGTCCAAGACTAAAACGTTGGATTTAAGCAACATCAATTTAGATAGCATAACCCGAACTTTTTCTCCTCCTGACAAGACATTGACAGACTTGTTAACCTCATCTCCAGAGAAAAGCATGCGCCCAAGGAATCCTCGAAGGAAGGTGTTGTCATCCTCTTCTTTGCTAGCAAATTGACGCAGCCAGTCAAGGATTGATTCACCACTAGCAAAGTCACGAGAATTATCTTTTGGCAGGTAAGATTGACTGGTTGTGACACCCCACTTGACAGTTCCTTCATACTCAATATCACCCATCAAAGCACGAATCAAAGCTGTTGTTTGGATGTCGTTTTGGCCAATCAAAGCTGTTTTATCGCCAGGACGTAAAATGAAGTTAATATTATCAAGAATAGTTTCTCCGTCTATCTTGACAGAAAGGTTTTCTACTGTCAAGAAATCATTACCGATTTCACGTTCTGCTTTAAAGCTGATAAATGGATATTTCCGGCTAGATGGAACAATTTCTTCTAACTCAATCTTGTCAAGCATCTTTTTACGAGAAGTTGCTTGTTTTGATTTTGAAGCATTGGCAGAAAAGCGAGCAACAAATTCTTGAAGTTGCTTGATTTTTTCTTCTGCTTTGGCATTTCGGTCAGCTAGAAGCTTAGCCGCTAGTTCGCTTGATTCTTTCCAGAAATCATAGTTTCCGACATAGAGTTTGATTTTTCCAAAGTCAAGGTCGGCCATATGAGTGCAGACTTTATTCAAAAAGTGACGGTCGT
The DNA here is from genome assembly GCA_013378335.1 of Streptococcus sanguinis. NCBI lineage: Bacteria > Bacillati > Bacillota > Bacilli > Lactobacillales > Streptococcaceae > Streptococcus > Streptococcus sanguinis. The sequence continues at coordinate 2,340,097 of CP040556.1, read as the reverse complement.
GGGATACAACAATAACTGTATTGTCAAAATCAATAAGAAAGTCTTCCAACCAAGTAATAGACTGAATATCTAAACCGTTAGTTGGCTCGTCCAGAAGTAAGACATCAGGTTTACCAAAAAGTGCTTTGGCTAAGAGTACTTTGACCTTGTCTCCGTTAGAAAGCTCGCTCATATTTTGGTAGTGAAGATCTTCCGGAATATTGAGATTTTGCAATAATTGAGAGGCTTCACTTTCGGCTTCCCAGCCACCTAGCTCAGCAAACTCTCCCTCAAGCTCGGCCGCACGTACACCATCTTCATCAGAAAAATCAGGCTTCATATAAATAGCATCTTTTTCTTTCATGATGTTGTAGAGATGCTCATTTCCCATGATTACAACATCAATAGCCCGTTCTTCTTCATAGTCAAAGTGGTTCTGGCGAAGGACTGAAAGACGTTCATTTGGTCCTAGAGAGATGTGGCCTGTTGTTGGCTCAATATCGCCAGCTAAAATTTTTAAAAAGGTTGATTTTCCAGCACCATTAGCTCCAATCAATCCATAAGTATTTCCTTCTGTAAATTTGATGTTGACTTCATCAAACAATTTTCGGTCACTGAAACGCAGTGATACATCTGATACTGTAAGCAATGTCTTTCTCCTATATATATAATCTTCTTCATTTTACTAGAAAACAGAACTTTTTTCAAATAATTCTGAGATAAAAAGAAAAAATCAAAGCAGAAAGAAAAAAGGAGAATAGAATGAACTAAGAATTTTAAGTTTTACAGCCAGAATAGTTTGTCAATTAAGTTTACAAATATTGTAAAGGGATGTCAATCAAGCTGTAAAAACTGGATTTTTCGCTTTTTTCTAGAAACTTCTTTCTCATTTTCATTGAAAATGATATAATGAACTCATTATAAATTGAGGAGTAATAAATGACTAAACCAATTATTTTAACAGGAGATCGTCCGACAGGAAAATTGCATATTGGTCATTATGTAGGGAGTTTACGGAACCGTGTGCTTTTGCAGGATCAGGGTAAATATGAGATGTTCGTATTTTTGGCTGATCAGCAAGCTTTGACAGATCATGCAAAGGACCCTCAGACAATTGTTGAGTCCATTGGGAATGTAGCTTTGGATTATCTGGCAGCTGGATTGGATCCTGAAAAGGTGACTATTTTTATTCAAAGCCAGATTCCTGAGTTGGCAGAGTTGTCAATGTATTACATGAATTTGGTGTCATTGGCTCGTCTTGAGCGTAATCCTACTGTCAAGACTGAGATTGCGCAAAAAGGATTTGGTGAAAGTTTGCCGACTGGTTTTTTAGTTTATCCGATTTCTCAGGCAGCAGATATTACTGCTTTCAAGGCTAATTTTGTACCAGTAGGACATGATCAAAAGCCTATGATTGAGCAGACTCGGGAAATTGTTCGTTCCTTTAACCACGCTTATCAGACAGATGTTTTGGTAGAACCGGAAGGGATTTATCCTGAAAATGAAGCAGCTGGACGTTTGCCTGGATTGGATGGCAATGCTAAGATGTCTAAGTCTCTCAATAACGGCATTTATTTAGCAGATGATATGGATATTCTGCAAAAGAAAGTCATGAGCATGTATACAGATCCTAATCATATCAGAGTGGAAGATCCTGGAAAAATTGAGGGAAATATGGTCTTTCATTATTTGGATGTTTTTGGCCGCCCAGAAGATGTTGCTGATATTGCTGCAATGAAAGAGCATTATCAAAGAGGTGGTCTGGGAGATGTCAAAACCAAACGCTATCTGTTAGAAATTCTAGAGCGAGAGTTAGGTCCGATTCGTGAGCGTCGTGTGGAGTTTGCTAAAGATATGGGTGAGGTTTACCGTATGCTGCAAGAAGGATGTGAAAAGGCTCGTCAAACTGCCGCTCAGACTCTTTCAGAAGTGAAGTCTGCGATGGGGATTAATTATTTTAAATAACGAACATTATTGATTATAAATCACAAAAACTATCGTTTTTAGTTTCAAAAATGATGGTTTTTATTTTTTGTGTAATAATGATTGACAATTTCCTATAGAATGGTATGATATTAACAACAAAAAAACCAGCTCTTATTCAAAGAAAACTGAACTTCAATTCTCTTTGGGTATTAGTTTAATAAAAAGGAAAAGAGGAAACTGTGGATGTCTAACTGGGACACTAAATTTTTGAAAAAAGGTTTTACCTTTGATGATGTACTGCTGATTCCAGCTGAAAGCCATGTACTGCCCAATGATGCTGATTTGAGCACCAAGCTTGCTGAGAATCTGACTTTAAATATCCCAATCATTACTGCTGCCATGGACACTGTTACAGAGAGTCAGATGGCTATCGCTATTGCCCGTGCCGGCGGTCTTGGAGTTATCCACAAAAATATGTCTATTGAGCAACAGGCTGATGAAGTTCGAAAGGTTAAGCGTTCTGAGAATGGCGTTATTATTGATCCTTTTTTCCTAACGCCAGAGCATACGATTGCTGAAGCAGATGAGTTGATGGGACGTTACCGTATTAGTGGTGTTCCTGTTGTCGAAACTCTTGAAAATCGTAAGTTAGTTGGTATTCTGACCAATCGTGATTTACGTTTTATTTCTGACTTTAATCAACCTATTTCCCGTCATATGACCAGTGAGAATCTTGTCACAGCTCCTGTTGGTACAGATTTAGGAACTGCAGAGCGCATTTTGCAAGAGCACCGGATCGAAAAGTTGCCTTTGGTTGATGATAAGGGCTGTCTTTCAGGTTTGATTACCATTAAAGATATTGAAAAAGTTATTGAGTTTCCAAATGCTGCTAAAGATGAGTTTGGTCGTCTCTTGGTAGCTGGTGCTGTTGGAGTTACTTCAGATACTTTCGAACGTGCAGAAGCTCTCTTTGAAGCAGGTGCTGATGCGATTGTTATTGATACTGCTCATGGCCATTCTGCAGGAGTTTTGCGTAAGATTGCAGAGATTCGCGCTCATTTCCCTAATCGCACCTTGATTGCTGGAAACATAGCAACTGCTGAAGGTGCATGCGCTCTTTATGAAGCAGGTGTGGATGTTGTTAAGGTCGGAATTGGCCCAGGTTCTATCTGCACAACCCGTGTCATTGCTGGTGTTGGTGTTCCTCAAGTAACGGCTATTTATGATGCAGCTGCTGTAGCGCGTGAATATGGAAAAACCATCATTGCTGATGGTGGGATTAAGTATTCTGGAGATATTGTTAAGGCCTTGGCTGCAGGTGGAAATGCTGTTATGCTAGGTTCAATGTTTGCAGGAACAGACGAAGCGCCAGGTGAGACAGAAATCTTCCAAGGTCGGAAATTTAAGACTTACCGTGGAATGGGATCTATCGCCGCTATGAAGAAGGGATCTAGTGACCGTTACTTCCAAGGTTCTGTCAATGAAGCGAATAAGCTAGTTCCAGAAGGAATTGAAGGTCGTGTGGCATACAAGGGAGCTGCTGCAGATATTGTCTTCCAGATGCTGGGTGGTATCCGATCTGGTATGGGTTATGTTGGTGCTGCAAATCTGCAAGAACTTCACGATAATGCTCAGTTTATTGAGATGAGTGGTGCTGGATTGAAGGAAAGCCACCCTCATGATGTGCAAATTACAAATGAAGCCCCTAACTATTCAGTTCAATAAAAAATAAAACGAGGTCGGGAATTTTTCCTAACCTCTTTTTAAATTTACGATTTAAATTGACATGCTTTTATAATTCAAAAGGCTATAAAAGCTGTTCTAAAAACAATTCGATATAATTCATTTACACTATAAGCAAGGTTTTGTAAATGAAATTTACAAAAACGTAAATCTCATGTAATGCTAGGATTGAGATATAATTTGTCCTTGTTGGATGGTGAAAATTTTTATATCTTGTGGAAGATTTTTTAAATGTTCTAAAGTTGTTGTTGTGATGAAAGTTTGAATATCCTGAGAGATAGTTTCTAATAATTTTAGTTGACGGTTGTTGTCAAGTTCGCTCATTACATCGTCAAGCAACAAAATAGGCGTTTCCTTCGTTATGCTTTCTATTAACTTGATTTCGGCTAGTTTCAGTGATAAAACAAGACTGCGATGCTGACCTTGACTGCCAAAGTTGGCATCCATCTGGTTGATAAAAAAAGCAATATCATCACGATGGGGACCAACACCTGTATTTTTTTTGAATAGGTCACGTTTACGGCTGCTTAATAAGGAAGAGCAGTAAATTTCTTCTAAACTGTCAATTTGGTGTAAAGGAATAGATGACAGATACTTGATAGTCAATTCTTCCAAATTTTGAGAGATGTCCCAGTGCTTATCTTGAGCAAAGCTTTCTAATTTTTGCAAAAAATCCAACCGATGCCTTATGACACGACAGCCATAGTCAACCAGCTGCTCATCAAGGACAGTCAAGAAGGTTTCATCAACTTTGTCATTAGCTTTCAGATAGGCATTGCGTTGTTTGAGGACATGGTTGTAATTGGATAAATCTGATAGATAGACAGGCTTGATTTGTCCAAGCTCAATGTCTATAAATTTACGGCGTAGACTGGGAGAACCTTTAATCAACTGTAAATCTTCAGGAGCAAAAAGAACAACATTCATGGTTCCAATGTAGTCTGATAATTTACTTTGTTTCAAGTGGTTGACTTTTGTGATGCGACCTTTTGGTGTCAAGTTAATGTCAAGGGGAACTTTACCAGTCTTTTTTTCTAAGATACCAGAGACAAAGAGATCATTTTCTGTAAAATGAATCAAATCCTTATCTGAGCGTGTGCGGTGGCTTCTTGTCAAGGCTAGGAAATAAACAGCTTCTAAGATATTAGTTTTACCTTGTGCGTTCTGGCCTAGAAAGACATTTAAGCCAGGATGGAAGTCAATATCAGCTTCCTGATAATTTCGGAAATGCTTGATTTTTAATGATTGCAGCCACATGATTAGATACCAGGGAAGCGAACAGGGCTTTTGGTAGTTTTCTGCTTTTTAGGTATCCCTGCATTCTTACGCTTTTCTTTTCTAGAAGTCTGAGATTTTTTTAAATCCTTATTCATGGCTTTGACAAGTTCAGCAACTCGTTTTTTTTCTGCGATTTCTTTCTGGTGTTGCAGAATTTCTTCTTGACTAGGAGCTATCAAATCAATTTCAATTCCTTGCTCGGGAAGGGAAATCCTGTCATTGATACGGAGTTTTTTTCCCCGACGGTTTTCTGGCTCACCGTTAAAAAGAACTGGATATTCACTTAGAAATGTTTTAATTGCTCCGCCACTTTGGATAATTCCTGTTTCTTTCAAAAGGGCTTGTAGCGTGATGTAGTCATCAAATAATTTATATTCCATATTTCACCTCAACCCTGTCATTATACCACATTTGTTAGTAAAAAGTGCTGAGGTGCTTTGGATAAAAGTGGAAATTTTCTCCTAAAATCAGAAAACGTTTTAATCAGCAAAAAGCTTGGTGGAACAAACAAATCAGAGGCATTTCATGATATAATAGTAGTCTATATTATTCAGTATGAGGGGCGTCATGGAAATCACTAAAGGAGTTCGTCTCCATTTTATTCAATCAGAAAAATTTAAAACAAACAAAATTAGGGTTCGTTTTTCAGCGCCTATGTCCAAAGAAACAGTAGCTGGTCGGGTTTTAACAGCCAGCATGCTAGAGACTGTCAATGCGGTTTATCCTACTTCGCAAGCTTTCAGAGAACGTTTGGCCAATTTGTATGGCGCTGATTATTCAACGAGTCTTTCAAGGAGAGGATTGGTGCATTATTTAGATATCAATCTTTCTTTTGTGCGGGATAAATTTTTGAGTCGTAAAAATGTCCTGACAGATGCCATGCTTGATTTTTTGAAAGCCAGCTTGTTTTCTCCATTGGTAAGTCAGGACGCTTTTGATGAATCTGCTTTTGAAATTGAGAAGAAAAATATCTTGAATGATTTGGAAGCTGAAATTGAGAATCATTTTTATCATGCTCATCGAGAATTAGATAAACTCTTTTATGAAGAAGAGGAAATGCAGATGCCTCGTGTTGGGACGATTGAATTAATCCAGAAAGAGACTGCTGCAAGCAGTTTTGCTGCTTTTCAGCAGATGCTTCAGGAAAATCAGATTGACTTTTTCTTTATTGGGGACTTTAATGAAGTGGCTGTTCGGGAGAAAATTCAATCTTTCAATTTTGCACCTCGCCAGCAAGAACTTCAGTTAGTTTATCAGCAAGAATATTCCAATGTTTTGCGAGAAGGACTGGAGCAGAAGGATGTGCATCAGTCAATTATTGAGTTGGGCTATCACTTCCCTATTCAGTACGGAGAGAGTGAACACCTGCCTTTGGTCGTTTTAAATGCTTTGCTAGGTGGCTTTGCCCATTCGAAATTATTTGTCAATCTTCGTGAAAAGGAAGGGCTGGCTTATACAATTTCTAGCAATTTTGATATTTTTTCAGGAATGATGCGAATTTACGCTGGTATTGACCGCAGCAATCGGACCAGAACAGTTGCTTTAATCAACCGGCAAATTGTTGATTTGAAGCGTGGGAATTTTAGTCTGGAAGAACTGAATCAAACCAAGAAAATGCTGAGAAATTCGGTATTGTTAGCTCAGGATCGACAGAATACAATCTTAGAGAGAGCTTATATGTCTTCTGTTTTAGGGAAAAAATTCTTATCTCTTGAAGCTTGGCTGGAAGCTTTGGAACAGGTTCATAAAGATGATATTGTCAAAGCAGCTGGTCTCTTAAAATTACAAGCTATTTACTTTATGGAAGGAAAATAATGCAGGGAGAAGTGCTAGAAAAAATCAATTATTCAGCAGTGGGAGAAACTGTTTATCAGACAGTCTTGGCAAATGGTTTGCGTGTTTTTCTTCTGCCTAAAAATGATTTTAATGAAACTTATGGGATTATCTCAACTAATTTTGGTTCAGTGGATACTGGGATTGTTTCACGTGAAACCAAGCAGGTCACTCAATATCCGGCTGGAATAGCTCATTTTTTGGAACATAAGCTTTTTGAAGGTCCGCAGGGAAAGGATCTGCTGCTGGAATTTACTAAGCTAGGGGCTGAGAGTAATGCCTTTACAAGCTTTACTCGGACTAGCTTTTTATTTTCTGCAACGGATAATATTTCAGAAAACCTACAGCTTTTGCAAGAACTGGTGCATCGGGCTGATTTTACAAAAGAATCCATTTTGCGGGAACAGGATATTATCGGCCAAGAAATTGAAATGTATCAGGATAATCCAGATTATCGTCTATTTTTTGGAGCCTTGGCCAATCTCTATCCTCAAACACCTCTGGCAGAAGACATTGCAGGAACGAAAGAGTCTATCTCTGAGATTACCGTCGAAAATTTGAAGGAAAATTTCAATAACTTTTATCATCCTTCTAATATGACTTTGTTTGTGATTGGTAATTTCGATTTGGAACAGATAGCTGCTGAGATTGCTGAACAGCAGGAAAAACTAGTTTTTGCTGGGAGTTCGGAATCTATTGAAAAAATTCCTGTTAGCCTTCACCCAGTGGTATCAACGGATACCTACCGAATGGAGGTGGCTAGTCCAAAACTGGCGGTTGGGATTCGAGGGACAGACTTTGTTGATGAATCAGAGCAGTATCGCTATAAAATCACTTTGAAACTCTTATTTGCCATGATGTTTGGCTGGACTTCCAAGCGTTTCCAGTCCCTCTATGAAAGTGGGAAAATGGATAATTCTTTGACGCTGGAAGTGGAAGTAGAAAAAGATTTTCACTTTGTCATGCTGACGATGGATACTCAGGAACCGGTGGGACTTTCTCATCAATTTCGCTCAGCCATCAAGAATTTTGACAAGGATCCGGATGTGACAGAAGAGCATTTGGATACGATTAAAAGTGAGATGTTTGGCGATTTTCTGCACGGTTTAAACTCACTTGAGTATATTGCAACCCAATATGAACCGCATTTGACGGGTGAGAATCTGTTTGATTTGCCGAAAATTTTACAGGACATCAGTCTGAATGATGTGATAAAACTAGGTCATCGATTTATCGATCAGTGTGATATGACAGATTTTACTATTTTTCCAAAATAATTCCAGAATCGTTTTTAAAATTTTGTTAAAATAGTGAAGAATAGAAATAAGGGAAAAGTAAGTATGAGAAAAAAAACGATAGGAGAAGTGTTGAAACTTGCCCGGACCAATCAAGGGCTGAGCTTAGAGGAATTGTCAAAAAAGACAGATATCCAGCAGGATTTGCTGGAAGCGCTGGAACGAAATGACTATGATTTGCTTCCTAGTCCCTTCTATGCCCGCAGCTTCTTGCGGAAATATGCTTGGGCTGTAGATTTGGATGAATCTATTATTCTGGAGGCTTACGAAGCTGGTGAGATGATTGTCTTTGATGAAGTGGCACTGGCAGCAGATGAGGAATTTAGGAGCAGAAAAAATAAAAATAAAAGCTCTTTTCTGCCCTTGTTCTATTTCCTCTTATTGGCTTCAGCTATTGCTGCTTTCGTGGCTTATTATATCTGGAGCTATGCTCATACTAATTCGGTAAGTTTTAAAGCATCTGACAACAACTATAGTCTGGTTTCCTCTACAAGCACTAACAGTCAGAAGACTTCCTTTTCTTCGGCTGATTCTAAGTCAATTTCTTCCTCAGCTGGCAAATTGACAGTTAGTGGAAGCGGAGATAATTTGACTGCTGAGTATAGCGGAGCAAGTCAACCTGTCAAAGTGACCGTTTCTGTGGAGCAAACGACCAATTTTGTAAGCATAAGCGATTCAGAACTAGCCGAAGGCGTCACCTTATCTCCTGAAAAATCAAGCCAGACGGTTTCTCTTGAGCCAGGCAATAAGTATCTTATTACGTTAGCACCTGTTAAAGGAGCAACTGTGACGATAGAGGGACAAAAACTAGATACTTCGGCTTTGACTAGTGATAGTGGAACCATTAGTTTGAACATTACGAAAGGATAAAAACGAAGGGAATACTATGAAAAAAGAAAATATTCCAAATTCCTTAACTCTTGTCAGGATTGCTTTAATCCCTGTATTTGTTGTGATTTTAACATTCGGTCATTCTTACACCATGCACATCTTAGCAGCTTTTATATTTGCTTTTGCCAGTATAACTGATTATCTAGATGGTTATTTGGCACGAAAGTGGGAAGTAGTAACAAATTTTGGTAAATTTGCTGATCCTATGGCTGATAAGCTTTTAGTGATGTCTGCTTTTATCATGTTGATCGAGATGAAAATGGCTCCTGCCTGGGTTGTGGCTATTATTATTTGCCGGGAATTGGCAGTAACAGGTCTGCGCTTGCTTTTAGTGGAAACAGGAGGGACAGTCTTAGCGGCTGCTATGCCAGGTAAAATCAAAACCTTCACGCAGATGTTTGCTATAATTTTTCTTCTGATTCATTGGACTCTATTAGGGCAAATCCTTCTGTATATCGCTTTAATCTTTACGATTTATTCTGGATATGACTACTTCAAGGGAAGTGCCTATCTCTTTAAAGATACCTTTAAATAATATGGAAAATATCATCGAAGTAAGAAATCTTAAGTACAAATACGATAGTGAGTCTGAAAATTACACTTTAAATGATGTCTCCTTTCAAGTAAAAAAAGGGGAATGGCTATCCATTGTCGGTCATAATGGCAGCGGAAAATCAACCACAGTTCGTTTGATTGACGGTCTTTTAGAAGCGGAAAGCGGAGATATTATTATCTCAGGCGATAAGCTAACAGCTGAAAATGTCTGGGAAAAACGCAGACAGATTGGTATGGTATTCCAAAATCCAGATAATCAGTTTGTTGGAGCAACTGTAGAAGACGATGTAGCCTTTGGTTTGGAAAATCAAGGGCTAGCCTATGATCTGATGGTAGAGCGAGTCCAGCAGGCATTAGAGCTTGTCGGTATGCAGGATTTTAAGGAGCGTGAACCAGCTCGTCTTTCTGGAGGCCAGAAACAGCGGGTAGCTGTTGCAGGTGTGGTAGCTCTGAGACCGGATATTATTATTTTGGATGAAGCAACCAGTATGCTGGATCCAGAGGGGCGTTTGGATCTTATTCAGACCGTGAAAAAAATTAAAGATAAGAATCAGCTGACCGTCATTTCTATCACTCATGACCTAGATGAAATAGCCTTAAGCGACCGTGTTTTGGTCATGAAGGAGGGTCAGGTTGAATCTACCGCTACCCCGAGAGAACTTTTTTCTCGAGAAGATTTGGAAGAGCTAGGATTGGATCAGCCATTTGTCAATCAGGTAAAGGCGGCTTTACGTCAGTCAGGGCTTCCTCTGCCAGACTCTTACTTAACAGAAAAAGAATTGCAGGATCAATTATGGGCATTACTCTCAAAAATGTAAGTTATACTTATCAAGCTGGCACCCCTTTTGAGGGACCAGCGCTTTTTGGAGTGGATTTGGAGATAAAATCGGGTAGCTATACCGCTCTTATCGGCCACACAGGTAGCGGTAAGTCAACCATTCTCCAGCTTTTAAATGGCTTACTGGTTCCCAATCAGGGCAGTGTTGAAGTAGGCAGTACAGTCATCACAGCTGATTCTGTCAATAAAGACATTAAACAGGTGCGCAAGAAGGTCGGTCTAGTCTTTCAATTTCCGGAAAGTCAAGTTTTTGATGAAACAGTTTTGAAAGATGTGGCTTTTGGTCCTCAGAATTTTGGTGTTTCTAAGGAAGAAGCCGAAGCTTTGGCGCGTGAAAAGCTGCACTTAGTCGGAATTTCTGAGGATTTGTTCAACCGCAGTCCTTTCGAACTTTCTGGTGGCCAGATGCGCAGGGTGGCCATAGCAGGTATACTGGCCATGGAGCCTGATATCTTGGTTTTGGATGAGCCGACAGCAGGACTTGATCCATCTGGTCGAAAAGAACTAATGAGGCTCTTTGAAGAGCTGCATCGAGCCGGTATGACCATTGTTTTGGTAACTCACCTAATGGATGATGTAGCCAACTTTGCTGATACAGTCTATGTTTTAGATAAGGGCAGAGTCGTCAAGAGCGGTCAGCCTGCTCAGGTCTTTCAGGATTTGGATTTTATGGAGAGTATTCAATTGGGTGTTCCTAAGATTACAAAATTTGCTCACGAATTGGCGGAGAAAGGGATGACCTTCTCGCACTATCCTATTACAATTGAAGAATTCAAGGAGATCTTGCATGGATAAGTTGATTTTAGGCCGCTATATTCCCGGAAATTCAATTATTCATCGTTTGGATCCGCGGAGCAAGTTGCTAGCGATGTTTCTTTTTATTCTATTAATTTTCTGGGCCAATAATCTTGTGACCAATCTGCTGTTGTTTGTTTTCGTTTTTAGTTTGGTCTTGCTGTCTAAGGTTCCTTTGAAGTTCTTTTTAAAAGGTATCCAGTCCATGGTTTTTATCATAGCTTTTACCACCTTGTTCCAGCTGTTTTTGACCTCGGGAGGCGCTACAATTTTTCAGTTCGCTTTTATCAGAATTACAGAAGCAGGACTGTCACAGGCTGGTATTATTTTTAGTCGCTTTATTCTGATTATTTTCTTTTCTACTCTTCTGACTCTGACAACAACTCCCTTAAGCTTGTCCGATGCGGTTGAGTCTTTGCTGAAACCTCTGAAGGTTTTCAAGGTGCCAGCACATGAGATTGGCCTGATGCTCTCTATGAGCCTGCGCTTCGTTCCAACTTTGATGGATGATACTACTCGGATTATGAACGCCCAGAGGGCGCGTGGTGTTGACTTTGGCGAGGGAAAGCTTGTTCAAAAGGTTAAATCTATTATTCCCATTCTAATCCCTTTGTTTGCTTCCAGTTTTAAAAGGGCAGATGCTCTAGCAATTGCCATGGAAGCGCGTGGATATAATGGAGGTGAAGGGCGGACACGTTTTCGCCGTTTGGCATGGAAAAGAAATGACAGCATGGCTATTATTAGCTTACTTATATTAGGTATTCTGCTTTATATATTGAAAAACTGACCTGCAGTTTAAAGTGTTTTTAGAGAATAGTATAAGTTAAACCTGTCTATTTTTTGCTTCGTCAAAGAAAATATTTGGCAAAAAAGCTCTAAAAGTCTGTTTTTAACGTCTAAACTAAATGTTCTTGTAACGTTTGACTTGGTAATGTAACTTTTTGGTAATATTTTATGTGTAAGATAGTATTATCACCGAAAGGAGAATTACATTTTAATGAACAAAAAAACAGCAAAATGGACTTTAACAGGTGCAGTCGCTGCAGCGGCTTTCTTAGTTTCAGGTATTGCAAATGCTGAGACCTATACAGTTGAAGCTGGTGATACTTTATCAGCTATTGCTAACGAAAAAAATACAACTCTTGAGAAATTAGTAGAGTTAAACAAGATTGCCGATCCAAATCACATCCGTGTTGGTCAAATCTTGGAACTTGGAAATAGTGCCAAAACGTCTGAAACAAGCGTAGCAGCAACTGCAACTCCCGTAAATAATTATGCAGCACCTGCAGCAACAGCTAATTCAGCAGCACCTTCAGGAGGCCTTGTACTTAGCAATGGTAATACCGCTGGTGCAACTGGCTCTTATGCAGCATCACGTATGGCAGAAATGACAGGTGTTCCTGCATCAACTTGGGAAGCTATTATTGCACGTGAATCAAATGGTCAAGTAGATGCTTACAACCCTTCAGGTGCTAGTGGTCTTTTCCAAACAATGCCAGGTTGGGGTTCAACAGCTACTGTTGATGATCAAATCCAATCAGCATATAGCGCCTATAGCGCTCAAGGACTTTCAGCTTGGGGTTACTAAGATAGAAATAAAAAACCACAGATTTATGTGGTTTTTTTAGTTTACATAAAGTTGACAATTTATAAGCAGAAAATGATAGTGTAGATAAATATTTAAAGGTAGCAATCTTATCTATATTGACAGCTGTGTAAAGCTATAAAAAGTGTTCTTTCAATATTTTTAAAATATGCTTGGGAGAATTAGCCAGCAAATCTGCTCCATTTTCTAGTAACTCTTTTTGGCTGCCAAAGCCCCAAAGAACTCCCAGAGTTGAGATTCCTACTTCTTTACCGCCAATTATATCAAACTTTGTATCGCCTATAATTATGGTTTCTTCTGAATTTGCATCCAGTGTTCGCAGAGCTCGGCGCAGAACATCTGCTTTGTGAAATGAATCTGGCAGTGAGCCAAAAATATTATCAAATTGCTCAGAGATAGCTAGATTTGCTAATAAATCTTGTGCTGTGGGTTGATTCTTACTGGTTGTCACATAAATCTGATAGCCTGCTTCTTTTAACTGTGTCAGCAATTCTGGTATCCCCTCATAGAGACGGACATCCCAGATGCCTTTTTCCTTATAGAAGCTGCGGTAATAGTTAATTGCTTCTGGAACTTGGCTTTCTTCAAGAACAGAGGCGAAGCTTACTTCCAGAGGAGGGCCCATAAAACTTTTTATAATACTTTCTTCAGGGCACTCTTTTCCAAGTTGTTTGAAGCTGTACTTAAAGGATTCTTGGATGCCCTTTGAACTGTCAACTAGGGTTCCATCCAAATCAAAGAAGATATATTTCAAATGACTCATCTTGTCTCCTTGTTTACTATCTAGTAAATCACCTTGACAAATTTGTCAAGATTATTCTCCAAAGATTTCTTTTGAAAGTCTGCGGCCTGTTGGTGTTGTGGCTAAGCCGCCTTCAGCTGTTTCTCTGAAAGCAGTAGGCAGACTTGACCCGACTTGATACATGGCGTCAATGACTTCGTCAACAGGAATTTTAGATTCGATTCCCGCAAGAGCCATATCAGCTGCAATAAAGGCGTAACTGGCTCCCATAGCATTTCGCTTGACACAAGGCACCTCCACTAAACCAGCTACTGGATCACAAATCAAGCCCAGCATGTTTTTAATGACAAAACAAATAGCTTGACTGGCTTGAAAAGGTGAACCTCCAGCAGCTAGAACTAAAGCAGCTGCACTCATAGCAGAAGCGGAGCCAACCTCAGCTTGACAGCCACCTTCAGCACCCGAAATTGAGGCGTTATTGGCAATAACTAGGCCAAAAGCGCCTGCAGCTAATAGAAAGTTTAGCTGTTCTTCTTCTGAGAGTCCTAATTTTTCAATGGCTGATGTAAGAACAGCCGGCAGACAGCCAGCGCTGCCGGCAGTAGGTGTTGCACAAACCAGTCCCATTTTAGCATTGTGTTCATTTACAGCGATGGCATTTTTGGCAGCAGTCAGCACAGTGTGGTCTGACAAAGCCTTTCCTGACTGAATATAGTGATCAAGTTTTGCTGCGTCTCCGCCAGTCAATCCACTGCGAGACTTGCTCTCATCCAGTCCAAGAAGGACAGAGGCTTTCATGACTTCCAGATTGCGATCCATCAGTCGTAGGACTTCATCTCTTTCACGACCAGTTAATTCATACTCGGTAGCAATCATCAATTCAGCAACATTTCCTTGGTAATCCAAGTCAGCTTGCTCTACCAATTCTTTGATGGAATAAAACATATTTTCTCCTATTTAAAGAAATTCACATTATGCAGATGAGGAATATTGCGAATTTCATTGATGGCTTCCTCGCAGCTGCGGCTGTCAACTTCAATAATCATAATCGCTTTTTCTCCAGCCTTCTCACGGGTGACATTCATCTGAGCTATATTGATATTGTAGCGTGACAGAGCTTCGGTGACATGGGCAATCATGCCTGGGACATCCTGGTGGACAATAATGATGGTCGGAGTATTCATGCTCAGAGATACTGAAAAGCCATTCAACTCTGTTACTTGAATGTTGCCGCCACCGATAGAGACTCCAGTCACACTGATTGTTTTACGGTCATTTTTAACTGTAATCTTTGTCGTATTGGGGTGGGGAGCATTGCTATCCTTTTGAATGGTCCAGACAATCTTGATGCCACGTTTATGGGCGATTTCAAGGCTGTTAGGAATCTCTGGATCATCTGTATCCATACCTAAAATCCCTGCTACAAGAGCCAAGTCAGTTCCGTGACCTCGGTAAGTTTTGGCAAAAGAGTTAAAGAGCTGGAATTCTACTTCCGTTGGCTCATCGTTAAAAATAGAGGAGACAATTTTTCCGATACGGACGGCGCCTGCTGTATGACTGCTTGATGGGCCTATCATCACAGGTCCAATAATATCAAAAACAGATTGAAATCTTAGTGAAGTCATGATTTCTCCTTGCAGCTTATTTATTATTTTCATTATAACAAAGTTAAGGGCTTTCTGCTGATTTTTTAAATGAATTAAAAGTGGATATTATAAAATGTTGTTAGAGATTAAAGTGAGCGAGAAAATCAATGGCTTTACAATTTTGTAAACATTATTTACAGCCAGTAATTCTAATCGAATTTCTGATTTGTTTTCCTAGTCCTTTCATGCTATAATAGGGCTTGCTCAAGCGACCTTCAATCGTTGAAAGCACAGCACGACCTTCAATCGTGAAATAACGAAAAGATGGGAGAACACAATGAGTGATAACTCTAAGACTCGTGTCGTTGTTGGTATGAGTGGAGGTGTCGATTCGTCAGTAACTGCTTTGCTCTTAAAAGAGCAAGGTTACGATGTGATTGGCATCTTCATGAAAAACTGGGACGATACAGATGAATTTGGTGTCTGCACAGCCACAGAAGACTACAAGGATGTAGCTGCTGTTGCAGATCAGATTGGCATTCCTTACTACTCTGTCAACTTTGAGAAAGAGTACTGGGATCGCGTTTTTGAATACTTCTTGGCGGAATACCGAGCTGGTAGGACTCCAAATCCAGATGTCATGTGTAACAAGGAAATTAAGTTTAAAGCCTTCCTTGACTATGCCTTGACACTGGGTGCTGATTACGTTGCAACGGGTCACTATGCTCAGGTGAAGAGAGACCAAGATGGCTTGGTTCACATGCTGCGTGGCAAGGACAACAATAAGGATCAGACTTATTTTCTGAGTCAGCTGTCTCAGGAACAACTGCAAAAGACCATGTTTCCTCTGGGTCATTTAGAAAAGCCAGAAGTTCGAGCAATTGCTGAAAGAGCTGGTTTAGCTACAGCTAAGAAAAAAGACTCGACAGGTATTTGCTTCATTGGTGAGAAGAATTTTAAAGAATTTCTGAGTCAATACTTACCAGCCCAGCCTGGTCGCATGATGACTATGGAAGGCCAAGATATGGGCCAGCATGCTGGTTTGATGTATTATACCATTGGCCAGCGAGGTGGTCTTGGAATTGGTGGTCAGCACGGCGGAGATAATGAGCCTTGGTTTGTGGTTGGAAAAGACCTCAGCCAAAATATTCTTTATGTGGGTCAAGGCTTTTACCATGACAACTTAATGTCAACCAGTCTTGACGCTAGTCAGGTTCATTTCACAAAAGAAATGCCAGAAGAATTTACTATGGAATGTACAGCTAAGTTCCGTTATCGTCAGCCGGATTCCAAGGTGACAGTTACTGTAAAGGGTGACAAGGCAGTTGTCAACTTCGATCAACCACAAAGGGCTATTACTCCAGGGCAAGCAGTCGTCTTCTATGATGGAGATGAATGCTTAGGTGGTGGCTTGATTGACAGAGCTTATAAGAATGGTCAAGTCTTACAGTACATTTAGATTGACAATTTAGTACAATCTGCTACAATGAGATAAGCAATACCTATGATGGTCAAAGCTCATGGATGTTGCAGGCTTTTTTGTCCTGCACTTCTAGAGACTTGGCCTTTTTTGGTGAAAAAATGAGGGAAAAAGAAAATGACATACAATTTTACTGAAAGTTATGATATTGTTGTGATTGGGGCAGGCCACGCCGGAGTTGAGGCATCTCTGGCTGCCAGTCGAATGGGCTGTAAAGTTCTGCTGGCAACTCTTAATATTGAAATGCTGGCTTTTATGCCCTGCAATCCATCTATCGGAGGGTCTGCAAAAGGCATTGTCGTTCGTGAAGTCGATGCTTTGGGCGGTGAGATGGCCAAGAATATTGACAAGAGCTATATCCAGATGAAGATGCTCAACACGGGTAAGGGACCTGCAGTTCGGGCTCTTCGGGCGCAGGCGGATAAGGAAGTCTACTCCAAAGAAATGCGGAAGACTGTCGAAAATCAAGAAAATCTGACCTTGCGGCAAACTATGATTAATGAAATCTTGGTAGAAGATGGTAAGGTAATTGGGGTTAAGACAGCGACTCATCAGGAGTATGCGGCTAAAGCTGTTATTGTTACGACTGGAACAGCCTTGCGGGGAGAAATTATCATTGGTGATCTCAAGTATTCATCAGGTCCTAACCACAGTCTGGCAGCTATTCCTTTAGCAGATAACCTGCGGGATCTAGGTTTTGAAATTGGTCGTTTTAAAACCGGAACGCCTCCGCGTGTCAAGGCGTCATCTATCAATTATGATGTAACTGAGATTCAGCCAGGTGATGAAAAAGCCAATCATTTTTCTTATACGTCTCGTGACGAGGACTATGTAAAAGACCAAGTTCCTTGCTGGTTGACTTATACCAATGCCGAAAGTCATGAGATTATCCAAAATAACCTGCATCGGGCGCCTATGTTTTCAGGAGTAGTCAAGGGTGTGGGGCCACGTTATTGCCCGTCTATTGAGGATAAGATTGTCCGTTTTGCAGACAAAGAGCGTCACCAACTTTTCTTAGAGCCTGAGGGCCGTGATACGGAAGAAGTTTATGTGCAGGGGCTGTCAACCAGTCTGCCAGAAGATGTACAAAAGGACTTGGTTCACTCTATCAAAGGTCTAGAAAATGCTGAGATGATGCGGACAGGCTATGCTATTGAGTACGATATGATTATGCCCCACCAGTTGCGGGCAACCTTGGAAACTAAGAAAATTTCTGGGCTCTTTACAGCAGGTCAAACTAATGGGACTTCTGGCTATGAAGAAGCTGCAGGTCAAGGGATTATCGCTGGTATTAATGCGGCCTTGAAAGTCCAAGGTAAGCCAGAGCTGATTCTGAAACGCAGTGACGGTTACATTGGAGTTATGATTGATGATTTGGTGACCAAGGGGACCGTAGAACCTTATCGACTCTTGACCAGCCGAGCAGAGTACCGTTTGATTCTCCGTCATGACAATGCTGATATGCGTTTGACAGAGATAGGCCGAGAAATTGGTCTGGTAGATGATGAGCGCTGGGCTCGTTTCGAGATTAAAAAGAATCAATTTGATAATGAAATGAAGCGTTTGGAATCCATCAAGCTAAAACCTGTCAAGGAAACCAATGCCAAGGTAGAAGCGCTTGGTTTTAAGCCTCTGACAGATGCGGTAACTGCTAAAGAATTTATGCGGCGGCCGGAAGTATCTTATCAAGATGTGGTTCAGTTCATTGGTCCAGCGGCAGAAGAGCTTGATGAGAAGATTATCGAGCTGCTTGAGACAGAAATTAAGTACGAAGGCTATATTTCCAAAGCTCTTGATCAGGTTGAAAAGATGAAGCGCATGGAAGAGAAGCGGATTCCAACTAATATTGACTGGGATGATATTGATTCGATTGCGACAGAAGCACGACAGAAGTTTAAGAAAATCAATCCAGAAACGATTGGTCAGGCTAGCCGTATTTCTGGTGTCAATCCAGCAGATATTTCCATTTTGATGGTTTACTTAGAAGGCAAGTCTAGAAGCATTTCTAAAAATCAAGCGAAGTAACTCTTGTAAAAGGCTTAGTTTCCTTTGGGAAGCAGCCTTTTTGTGTAAATTTACAAGCGATTTACAAAGTTGTAAACTTTGAAAGGCTGTTTTACCCTTCTTAAATGCTTTACTTATTGGGAGAAATTCGCTTTTTTCTAGGATTTATGGTAAAATGGCGGAATAAGAGGTCTATGATGAAAAAATTTCGTTTTGCCCCAATTCACTTGGCGATGGCGGGTCTAATTTCCTTTATAATCTTAGCCATCTGTCTGAGGCTTTTTGGTGATAGTTTGGCCATGCTAGCTGCTCTCATGCTTGTGCTGGCTCTTTTGATTGTGCTTTTTATCCAGCAACAGAGAGTATCCGAGCTAGATGAGATTGAGCAGATTCATTATGTCAATCATCAGGCAGAAGGGAGCCTCGCTTCCTTGCTGGATAAGATGCCAGTTGGTGTCATTAAAATCAGTGAAGATAATGGTGATGTAGAGTGGTTTAATCCCTATGCAGAATTGATTTTTACAACCGAAGATGGTGATTTTGATGCTGATATGCTCAAGAATATCATGAAGGTTGCTTATTCAGACTCTGGTCATTATGCTACGGTTGGAGACAAGAAATATTCAGTTTACTTGGACCGTGCATCCAGTGTGTTTTATTTTTTTGATGCATCCAATGAATACGAAGCTACCGTTGGTCTGGTGACAACGCGGCCGGTAATCGGGATTATCTCGGTGGATAATTATGATGATTTGGAAGATGTCGTTTCTGACACAGATATCAGTCATATCAATAGCTTTGTGGCCAACTTCGTAGCAGAATTTTCTGAGCAGTTTCACATGTTTTACCGTCGGGTTGGCATGGATCGGTTCTATCTTTTTACAGATTACACGGTGTTGGAACAGCTGATGGAAAATAAATTTTCTATCATTGATCAATTCCGGACGGAAGCTAAAAATCGAGAGCTGTCGCTGACACTCAGTATGGGCTTTTCATATGGTGATGGCAATCATGATGAAATCGGTCGGGTCGCTCTGCTCAACCTCAACTTAGCTGAAGTTCGCGGTGGGGATCAAGCTGTTGTCAAAGAAAATAATGACAACATGAACCCAATTTTCTTTGGTGGAGGAACGGCGTCAGCTGTTAAGCGGACGCGCACCCGTACTCGAGCTATGATGACTGCGATCTCCGATAAGATTAAGAGTGTGGATCAGGTCTTTATAGTCGGACATAAAAATCTGGATATGGATGCCTTGGGTTCTTCTCTTGGTATGCAGCTCTTTGCTAGTAACATCATTGAGAAAGCTTATGTGGTCTATGATCCGTCCCAGATGGCTTCTGACATTGAGCGCTCCATTACAAAGCTCCAGCAGGAAGGGGCTGACTATCTAGTGCCACTTTCTGAAGCAGTAAATATGGTGACCAATCGTTCGCTTTTGATTATGGTTGACCACTCCAAAATATCTCTGACGCTGTCTAAGGATTTCTTTGATCAATTCAGTCAGATTATCGTAGTCGACCACCATCGTCGTGATGAAGATTTTCCGGAAAATGCTGTGATTGCCTATATCGAAAGTGGGGCTAGCAGTGCCAGTGAATTGGTAACGGAGCTGATTCAGTTCCAGAATTCTAAAAAGAACCGTCTCAGTAAGATGCAAGCCAGCCTTCTCATGGCGGGTATTATGCTTGACACGAAAGGATTTTCATCTCGAGTTACCAGTCGGACCTTTGATGTGGCCAGCTATCTACGGACTAGGGGCAGTGACAGTGTTGTGATTCAGGATATTTCCGCTACGAATTTTGAGGATTATCGTGCGATTAATGAACTGATTTTAAACGGCAAGAAGATTTTGCCAAATGTCATTGTAGCAGCTGGTCCAGAGGAGAACACTTATGATACGGTTGTCATCAGTAAGGCAGCTGATACCATGCTGTCCATGTCAGGGATTGAAGCTACTTTTGTCGTGAGCAAGAATACCAAAGGCTATGTGTCTATTTCAGCTCGCAGTCGCAGCAAGATCAACGTTCAGCGAATTATGGAAAAGCTGGGCGGTGGCGGCCATTTCAATCTGGCTGCAGCTCAAATTGAAGGTAAAACAGTTTCTGAGGTCCTTCAGTCGCTGAATCAAGAAATTATGGACCAAGTCATTAAAGAGGAAGTAATAATAGACGAGGAGAAAAAAGGATGAAAGTAATTTTTTTAGCAGATGTAAAAGGTAAAGGCAAAAAAGGCGAAATCAAGGAAATGCCGACTGGCTATGCTCAAAATTTTTTGATTAAGAAAAACTTAGCCAAGGAAGCAACAGCGCAGGCTATCGGTGAACTGCGCGGTAAGCAAAAGTCTGAAGAAAAAGCCCACGCAGAACTAGTGGCAGAAGCTCAGGCTATTAAGACTAAGTTAGCAGAAGAAGCTACTCTTGTTGAATTTACTGAAAAAGTTGGTCCGGATGGCCGCACCTTTGGCTCTATTACCAGCAAGAAAATAGCAGAAGAGCTGCAGAAACAATTCGGTATCAAGATCGATAAACGCCATATTAAGGTGGACTCACCGATTCGCTCCATTGGTCTGATAGATGTTCCAGTGAAAATTTATCAGGATATAACTGGGGTGATTCGTTTGCGGGTTAAAGAAGGATAATAGTGATTTGAAGGAAGGATTTACCGATGGCAGAGATTGATGAACTCCGAGCTCAGCCTCAGGATATTTTAGCGGAGCAGTCCGTCTTAGGAGCCATTTTCATTGATGAGAGCAAACTGGTCTTTGTTCGTGAGTATATCGAGCCTGCTGACTTCTTTAAGTATGCCAATCGTTTGATTTTCAAGGCTATGATTGACCTTGCTGACCGCGGCGATGCCATTGATGCAACGACTGTTCGCAATATTTTGGACAGTCAGGGTGACTTGCAGAATATCGGCGGTCTCAGCTACTTGGTGGAAGTGGTTAATTCTGTGCCAACATCTGCCAATGCTGAATACTATGCTAAAATCGTTGCAGAAAAGGCTATTCTAAGACGGCTGATTTCGCGTCTGACAGAGTCTATCAATCAAGCCTACGATGGTGACCGTCTGTCAGAGGAAATTATTGCCGGAGCTGAAAAAGCTCTGATTGATGTCAGCGAAACAGCCAACCGCAGTGGCTTTAAAAATATCCGTGATGTGCTGAATCTTAACTTTGGCAATCTGGAGGCTCGGTCTCTGCAGACATCAGATATCACTGGGATTGCGACTGGCTATCGTGAGCTGGACAAGATGACGACTGGTCTGCATGAGGAAGAATTAATCATTTTGGCGGCCCGACCAGCGGTCGGAAAGACAGCCTTTGCCCTTAATATTGCTCAAAATATCGGAACCAAGCTGGATAAGACTGTAGCCATTTTCTCTCTGGAAATGGGAGCGGAAAGCTTGGTGGACCGGATGTTGGCTTCAGAAGGGGTGATTAACTCTCACTCTATTCGTACGGGGCAACTGACAGATGAAGAGTGGCAGAAGTATACCATTGCGACGGCTAATCTGGCCAATGCTAGTATTTATATCGATGATACACCAGGGATTCGGATTACAGAGATTCGCTCGCGGGCTCGAAAACTGGCTCAGGAAACGGGCAATCTAGGTCTGGTCTTGATTGACTATCTGCAGTTGATCACAGGAACGGGTCGTGAAAATCGCCAGCAAGAAGTTTCGGAAATTTCCCGGCAGTTGAAAATCTTGGCGAAGGAGCTCAAGGTTCCGGTTATTGCGCTGAGTCAGCTCTCGCGTGGCGTGGAGCAGCGGCAGGATAAGCGGCCGGTGCTGTCTGATATTCGGGAATCAGGTTCCATTGAGCAGGATGCGGATATCGTTGCCTTTCTTTACCGAGATGATTATTATGATCGCGCTGGTGAGGAGGAAGAAGGCATTCCCAACAACAAGGTTGAAGTCATTATCGAGAAAAACCGGAGTGGCGCGCGTGGTACAGTAGAGTTAATTTTCCAGAAAGAGTATAATAAATTCTCAAGTATTTCCAAAAGAGAGGACGAATAAAGATGAGTGATGCATTTACAGATGTGGCAAAAATGAAAAAAATCAAAGAAGATATCAAGGCGCATGAAGGACAAATCGTTGAGATGACGCTGGAAAACGGTCGTAAGCGCCAAAAAAGCAAGCAAGGCCGTCTGATTGAAGTCTATCCGTCTTTGTTTATCGTGGAATATTCCAATGAAGGCGGTCAGCCAGGGGAAATCTCTAATACCTATGTAGAGTCTTATACTTATTCTGACATTTTGACAGAAAAGAACCTCATCCGTTATTTTGATGAATAGAAAGGCCCAGCGGGTCTTTTTACTTATATTTGAAGCAATTCCTCAGTCAAAGCGACTTATACAGGGTATGATAAAAAAGAAAACAGGTGGTCATCATGATTAAAAATTTGGTTTTTGATTTGGGCAATGTCTTGATTGAATGGAATTCTGAGAAAATCTTATCCTATTTTGAACCTGAGAAAGAGCGGCGGCAGGCGCTTAGACAGGCTATTTTTGAGTCAGGTGTCTGGCATCAGACGGACAAGGGATAGCTGAGTTTGAAAGAAGCTTGTAATGAAGTGCAAGCTGTGTTGGACGATTCTTATCATTCTGCCGTTAAGAATATCTTCTACCATTGGTATGAGGTTGTGCATGTTTACAGTGATTTACAGGAAAAGATTGAACTATGGGCTAAGCAAGGCTATCGAATCTATATCTTGTCAACCACTTGCGAGATTTTTTATCATATTGAAAAAGCTGGTTTGTTGCCCATTTACCCACTGCTGTCGGGCTATATCCTTTCCTCAGAGGTCGGTGTCGTCAAGCCGGAAGCAGAGATTTACCAAAAGCTCTTGAAAAAATATAATCTGAATCCAGTAGAATCCGTCTTCATTGATGATATTCAGGCTAACTTAGATACGGCAGCTGAACTGGGCTTTGAAACCATCTTATCCACAAGCGAGACAGAGAATATCAGGGCTATGGAGACTTTGCTGGCTGCGAAAGGGAAGTTTGGCTGATTGATGATAATTTGCTTTACTTATAGTTGAAAAGGAGGGGGCCCAAGCTCAAACCTTGACATTTGCTGATGATTGCGCTATCATAGTCCTATATATGGGAGTCTGTGTACAGTCTGAGAGGAAGTGTAAGCTTCGACCGCACCTGATCTGGGTAATGCCAGCGTAGGAAACATACCGAAAAAATGTGGTATTTGTGCGCCTTTTCCATATACGGAAAAGGTCTTTTCTTTTATCATCTTTATCGAATGGTGATATCTTGAAGATTTGCAGCACTAAAATGCAGGAAGGGAGGAAAAGCATTCTAATGAAAGCACTACAAAGGTTGATGCGACAGCAAATCGGTCTCTTAGGGATGCTGGGTGTACTTGTCATCTGGCAGGTCATGGGCTGGCTCAAGCTCTTGCCCAAGTTTATCCTGCCGACGCCACTGGAAATCGGTCAGGCCTTTATCAGAGATGCTGGATTTCTAGCAAGTCATAGCTGGGCCACCTTAAAAGTAGCCTTGCTGGGTTTACTGCTGGGTCTTATCTTGGCCTGTATACTAGCTATACTCATGGACAGCGTGAGCTGGCTCAATGATCTGATCTACCCCATGATGGTCGTGGTGCAGACTATTCCGACCATTGCTTTGGCGCCAATCTTGGTTCTCTGGCTGGGTTATGGGATTTTGCCCAAGATTGTGCTCATTATTCTGACGACAACTTTTCCGATTATCGTCAGTATTCTGGATGGTTTTCGGCATTGCGACCGAGATACTCTGACTCTCTTTGAGCTTATGCAGGCCAATCGCTGGCAGATTCTCTGGCATTTTAAGATTCCAGCTAGCTTGCCTTATTTCTATGCGGGCTTGCGCGTCAGTGTTTCCTATGCCTTTATTACGACTGTGGTTTCCGAATGGCTGGGCGGTTTTGAAGGCCTGGGTGTTTACATGATTCAGTCTAAGAAACTCTTCCAGTACGACACTATGTTTGCTATTATCATATTGGTTTCGGTCATCAGTCTTCTGGGGATGAAGCTGGTGGCTGTCAGTGAAAAATATGTCATTAAGTGGAAATAGGAGCTCAGCTCTGCTATTTTACAAAGAAAGAAAAGAGGATAATGATGAAAAAAAGTTGTAAAGTGTTGCTGGCAGGCTTGGCTGCCGTATCAATCATTGGCCTAGCGGCCTGCGGTCAGTCGAAATCTACGTCTGAAAGCAAGGATAAAAAGATTGATTTTATCCTAGACTGGTCACCTAACACCAACCATACAGGCCTTTATGTAGCTCAGGAAAAGGGCTACTTCAAGGAAGCAGGCGTGGATGTGGATATCAAGTTGCCGCCTGAAGATAGCAGTTCGGATCTGATTATCAACGGCAAGGCGCCTTTTGGTATTTACTTCCAAGACTCCATGGCTAAAAAATTGGATAAGGGCGCAGAAATCACAGCTGTCGCAGCTATTGTAGAGCATAATACTTCGGGCATTATTTCTAAGAAGTCTGCAGGTATTACAGGGCCTAAGGATCTGGCTGGAAAGAAATACGGCACCTGGAATGATCCGGTGGAGCTGGGCATGCTCAAAACCTTGGTTGAAAGCCAAGGAGGTCAGTTTGATGAAGTGGAAAAAGTTCCCAACAACGATTCCAACTCAATTACGCCGATTGAAAATGGCTTGTTTGATGCAGCGTGGATTTATCATGGCTGGGACGGCATCATGGCTCAAACTCAGGGTATGGACACTAATTTCTTTTATATGAAGGACTATGTCAAGGAGTTTGACTATTATTCTCCAGTGATTATTGCTAATAATGACTATCTCAAGAAGAATCCGGACGAGGCGAAAAAGGTCCTGCAGGCTATCAAGAAAGGCTATCAATATGCCATGGGACATCCTGAAGAAGCAGCGGATATTTTAATCAAGCATGCGCCGGAATTGAAAAACAAGCGCGACTTTGTCTTGGCTTCCCAAAAATATCTGTCCGAGCAATATGCATCTGATAAGGATAAGTGGGGACAGTTTGAGGCTAGCCGCTGGAATGCCTTTTACAAATGGGCCAAGGATAAGGGTATCGTGGACAATGACTTGAGTGACAAGGGATTTAGCAACGATTATATAAAATAATGACAGAAATTAAACTTGAAAATGTAAGTTACGCTTACGATGAACAGCAGATTTTGAAAGATATCAACCTAGAGGTGGAAGCTGGACAAGTAGTAGCAATCTTGGGTCCTAGTGGCGTTGGGAAAACGACCCTCTTTAATCTGATTGCTGGGATTTTGGAGGTCCAGACTGGTAGGATTGTCCTAGACGGACAGGAAAATCCCAAGGGCCGGGTGAGTTATATGCTGCAGAAGGACTTGCTGCTGGAGCACAAGACGGTGCTGGGCAATGTCATCTTGCCCCTGCTAATCCGAAAAGTATCTAAAAAGGAAGCGACGGAGCAGGCAACTCAGATTTTGAAGGAGTTCGGGCTCTTTGATGTGGCAGAAAAGTATCCACATGAGCTGAGTGGAGGGATGCGGCAGCGCGTGGCTCTGCTGCGGACCTATATGTTCGGCCACAAGCTATTTCTTCTAGACGAGGCCTTTAGTGCTTTGGATGAGCTAACTAAGATGGAGCTACACGCTTGGTATCTGGATATTCACCGTAAGCTAGGTCTGACGACTCTCCTCATTACTCATAGCATCGAGGAAGCTCTGGCTCTCAGTGACCGTATCTATATTTTGAAAAATCGTCCTGGACAAATCGTGGCAAATCTATCGCTAAGCTGGTTAGACAACGAGGATAAGGAATTGCAGAAGCTACGATACAAGAAGGAGATTTTGAGGGTTTTGGGAGTGTGAAGTAACTGCCTGAATTCCTTTGCTTTCAAGAAACAACTTCAATCAAGCCTTTTGGCTTGATTTTTTGCATAAGCCCCTTTACTTTTGACTTTATTCATGGTACAATAGCCTTTGTGTGAAATAGCAGCAGGAAAGCATGGAGCTCGTCAACAGAACATCAGCTATAAAAGTAGCCTTAGCTGTTTGGGCGAAAATGTTCTGCACGAATCAGGGCTTTCTAAGTGACTATTTCCTCAAAAAAAATTTACAGGAGGACATTTTTATGTCACGTTATACAGGACCATCTTGGAAACAAGCTCGTCGTTTGGGTCTTTCTCTTACTGGTACAGGTAAAGAATTGGCTCGCCGTAACTATGTACCTGGCCAGCATGGACCAAACAACCGCAGCAAATTGTCAGAATACGGTTTGCAATTGGCTGAAAAGCAAAAACTTCGTTTCACTTACGGTGTAGGTGAAAAGCAATTCCGTAACTTGTTTGTTCAAGCTTCAAAAATCAAAGAAGGAATCCTTGGTTTCAACTTCATGCTTCTCTTGGAGCGTCGCTTGGATAACGTTGTTTACCGTCTTGGTCTTGCGACTACTCGTCGTCAAGCTCGTCAATTCGTAAACCACGGTCACATCCTTGTTGACGGCAAACGCGTTGATATCCCATCATACCGCGTAACTCCAGGTCAAGTGATCTCAGTTCGTGAGAAATCATTGAAAGTTCCAGCAATCCTTGAAGCTGTTGAAGCAACTCTTGGACGTCCAGCATTCGTATCATTCGATGCTGAAAAATTAGAAGGTTCATTGACTCGCCTTCCAGAGCGCGATGAAATCAACCCAGAAATCAACGAAGCACTTATCGTTGAATTCTACAACAAAATGCTTTAATTTGTATTTGTTCAGAAGTCGGTTTTCCGGCTTCTTTTTTATACTCTCAATGAATTAATCAGAGCTATTTCCAACTAAAAAAATGTCAATGGATTGAGACAGCTGTTTTGGGAAATTATCTTATTTCTTTCTGCTCCTATCCAATCAGGTGAGACACTCTGTAAAGATTTTTTCCAGCTTTTTTACGGAAGATTTGCTGAAATGGTGTATAATGGGGACAAGACAGAAACAGAAAATTATATGAAAGGAGTAGCGATGAAGGTTCTAGTGACAGGAGCGACTGGCTTTCTAGGAAAGTATGTTGTTGAAGAGCTGGCTGAACAAGGCTATCAGGTGCGGGCTTTTGGCCGTAATCTGAAGGCTGGTCGGCAGTTAGAAGGTCCTTTAGTAGAGTTTTTTGCTGGAGATTTTACCAGAGAAGAAGAAATTTTTGCAGCCTGCGAAGGAGTGGATGCAGTGGTGCATGCTGGTGCTCTCTCAACGATTTGGGGACCCTGGGAGCAGTTTTATCAGACCAATGTAGTAGGAACCAAGTTGGTTATGGAAGCCTGCCGACATTTTGGAGTGCAAAGACTGGTCTATATTTCCTCTCCGAGTGTTTATGCTGCGGCGCGTGACCAATTGGCTATCAAAGAAGAGGCTGCTCCTCAGGAAAATGAGCTGAATTTCTATATAAAAAGCAAGCTCATGGCTGAGCGGATTGTCCGAAGTTATCCTCAAGTTCCATCAGTTATCTTACGTCCTAGAGGGCTCTTTGGTATTGGAGACACCAGTATCTTTCCTAGGATTCTGCGCTTAAGTCAAAAACTGGCGATTCCACTTATCAGAAATGGCCAGCAAATGATGGACATGACCTGTGTGGAAAATGTGGCCTTGGCTGTTCGTCTGGCTTTGGAATTTCCAGAAGCGCAAGGACAAGTTTACAACATTACCAACGGAGAATCCCGTAGTTTCAAGGATATGCTGGATGAAACTTTGGATGGTTTACAGGTTCGTAAACGTTATGTTAAATTGCCTGCCGCTTTTCTAGGTCTTCTGGCACAGGGATTTGAAAGCTTTTATCGCTTTTTTAACATTGAAAAAGAGCCTCCTCTGACTCTTTACACTTATTACTTAATGCGTTACAGTCAAACGCTGGATATATCAGCAGCAGTAAGGGATTTGGGCTATCAACCCAAGTTGACAATCAGTGAAGGGATTGCAAAATATGTCCAACATTATCGAGAAAATTGAGTATCTTCAGCCTGGGCGCTGCAGCAGTCACTTGCAACAGATGTTTAAGGGAGTTGCCAAGAAAAAAATGATTTTTCCAGCTGGTGTTTTCCTCTTGAAGCATCGTGAGAAAGGCTATATTCTCTACGACACTGGCTATTCTCCGGATATTCTGAAGCCAAATTTCAAATACTGGCTTTATGGTCTGGGAACGCCTGTTGATATGTCAGAAGAGGAGCGTGTAGATCGTCTGCTTGAGAAAAAAGGAATTTCGCCAGAAGATATTTCTTATGTCATCTTGTCGCACTTGCATCCAGATCACATTGGCGGAGCCGCTTTTTTTTCCAAGGCCCGCTTCATTCTGACCAAGGCCGTTTTCAAAACTTATCAGCATGCCAAGCTTAAGGATTTGATTTTCAAGGAATTTCTTCCGCAGGATTTTGAGAGTCGGTTGGAAGTGGTGGAACCTCAGCAGGTCCAAGCAGCATTCCTCTATCGCAAGACAGTTGATTTGTTTGGGGATGGCAGTATATATCTGGCCTCAGTTGATGGCCACGCCGCTGGTCAAGCTTGTCTCTTTTTGCCAGATTATCATCTGTTTATCGGAGCTGATTTGTGCTGGGGCGTGGATCTGTTGCCTTATACGGAGCAGATGCGTTTCTTGCCGTCACTGATTCAGGATAGCAAGGAAGAATACATGGCTGGTGTGGCCTTGCTGCGGCAGTTGCTTGCTGTTGGCTATCAGGTGCTAGTCAGTCATGATCCGGCTGAGAGAGCGGAGCAGATTTTGTATGAAACTAGGAACATTTCTAAAAACCTTTAGCGTCATGCGCTGGGGGAATCGATTTAAAAATCGACAGGCCCTGGAACACTATCAAGTCAAGGCTTTAGCAGCCTATCGGGAATTTCTGCAGCAGGAATCGCCTTATTTCAAATCAGGTATTCCAGCAGATTTTAAGATGAATAAGGCCTTTATGATGGAGCATTTCAATGAGCTCAATACTCAAGGGCTGGATCGTGATGAGTTGTTAGCCTTGGCACTGGAGAGCGAGCGGACACGTGATTTTAGTCCCATGATAGGAGAGATTGCTGTCGGCCTGTCTTCAGGGACATCTGGTCACCGAGGCTTGTTTGTCACCACTGAAAAGGAGCGCAGTATGTGGGCGGCAGCCATCTTGGCTAAGATGCTGCCTAAAGGTAAACTTTTTGGTCACAAAATAGCCTTCTTTCTTCGGGCAGACAACCAGCTCTATCAGACTGTCAATTCAGGCTTGATTTCTCTGGAGTATTTTGATACTTTTCAGGGAGCCGAAGAGCATGTAGAGCGTTTGAATGCTTACCAGCCGACAATTTTGGTAGCGCCAGCATCAATGCTCTTGGAGCTGGCTAAACAAGTCCAGGCAGGAAATTTGAAAATTGCCCCTAGCAAAGTCGTATCGGTGGCAGAGATTTTAGAAGAGCCAGATCGGCAGAGGATTCAAGCAGGATTTGGTCTGAAAAAGGTGGATCAGGTCTACCAAGCGACCGAGGGCTTCCTAGCCTGTAGCTGTTCCTACGGGAATCTTCATCTAAACGAAGACATTGTCCATGTAGATAAGCACTACTTGGATGATAGGCGCTTTTATCCAATAATTACGGATTTCAAGCGGACTTCTCAGCCAATTTTTCAATATGAGTTGAATGATATCTTGGTGGAAAATCCTGAACCTTGCCCCTGCGGTTCGGTCTTTACACGGATTGACAGGATTGAGGGGCGCTCGGATGATATTTTCATTTTTGAAAATGCTGCAGGTCAGTCGGTGGAGGTCTTTCCAGACTTTATTCGCCGCTGCCTGCTCTTAGTTGATGGGATTGGAGAATACCAGGTAGCTCAGAAGCAGGACCATTCGCTGACCATTGCTATCGAACATCGTAGTCAGCAGCGAGAAAACGAGCTTGTCCAGCAGTTTCAAAACTTAGCGACTGATAAAGACTTTCTTATGCCGGCTATTTCTTTTGAAGATTATCAGCGGGACAGAAGCCGTAAGTTGAAACGCATCTATCGGGCTTAAGAATGCCCCAAGTGGAAAAATATATGAATCAGAGGCTCAAGTGCTTTGGCAGTTTACCTAGCTGCCGAGCAGCCCCAAGTCTGACAAGAAGGAGTTTAATATGACTGCAGTAAAGAATCATATAAAGATTGTTGGTTATGGTACGCATCTACCTAGAAATACTGTGACTTTTAAGGATCAGACCCGTTATCGAGTGGTGGAAAATGAAGAAACTCAGCTTTCCATGGCGGTCAAGGCGATTGAAAAAGCCCTGCAGCAAGCGGGCTTGACTATCAAAGACATTGATTGCATCGTGTCAGCCAGTGCGGTGGGTGTTCAGCCTATTCCCTGCACCGCTGCCCTGATTCATGAGTTGGTGGCTAAGGGCTTGTCCATTCCAGCCATGGATATCAATACGACCTGTACCAGCTTTATCTCAGCTTTGAGTCTCATGTCTCATTTGTTGGAGGCTGGTGAGTATCAAAGGATCCTCATCGTGTCCAGTGAGGTTGGAAGTCTGGGCCTCAATCCTAATCAGAAGGAAAGTTTTGAGTTGTTCAGTGATGGAGCGGCTGCTTTGATTTTTGAAGCAACAGAGGAAGAGAGAGGGGTTATCTCCAGCCTGCAACGGACCTGGTCTGAAGGAGCTCACGATACAGAGATTCGCGGTGGTCTGACATCTTTTCAGCCTAAGGAGTATTCGGATGCTACCAAGACTCACTACATGTTTGACATGAATGGTAAGAAGATTCTCTTGCTCTCTGCCAGAAAAATTCCAGAAATGTTTAAAGAATTTAAAGAAAAGAGTGGCCTCAGCCTATCTGACTTGGATTATATCATTCCGCATCAGGCCAGTCGTGCTCTGCCAATGGTCATGCGCAGCTTGGGTATTCCTGATGATAAATACCTTAATATTGTGCAAGACTATGGTAATATGGTGTCAGTAGCAGTGCCCTTTTCTCTCTGCTATGCTTTGGAGCGCAATCTAGTCAAGGAAGGAGACACCATCGCTCTGATGGGAACAGCGGCTGGTATGACAGTCAATATGCTGGCTATGAAATTATAATACAATAAAAATAGGGTGTACAGAACCTCTTTTAGTTTTGTACACCCTGTTTAATTTTTCAAAAATTTGAGTAGAAGTGTGCTCGATGGGCTTAAGCAACTTCTTATATCATTTTTAAAAGAAATTCTGCTATTTGTTCAGGACTTTCTTTTTTTCCTCTAGCAATCCACATCTGGCAGACACCAAAGAAGGCATTAGCCAGAAAGACCCGGCTGTATTCTTTTTCAAAATGATTGTAAATGCGATTGCTAAAGCGATCCTGAAGGCTATCAGCCAGCATCACCTGCAGCTTGTGGCGCAAGAAATTTTGAATCTCTTTCGTACCGTTTTCCGTTAAAAGGGCGGCTAAGAGCGGTTCTTGCTGGAGGAACTGAAAGACCTCCGTAATCGCAGTTTTGATATCTTCTTGATTATTCTCAAAAATATACCCCAACTGATGAAAGAGGTTTTGCTGATAACGTTCAATCATATCGTACTTGTCCTTGTAGTGAGTATAAAAACTACTACGGCTGATGCCAGCAGCTTGAGCTAGCTGGACAGTAGTGATATGGTCGAAGGACTGCTTATGCAGTAGTGTAACCATGGCTCTTTCAATAATAGCCTTGGTTTTTCGGCGCTTATTGCTTTCTAACATAAAATCTCCCTTTGAGGCTAAGCCTCAGTCTGCTCTTCAAGCTAATAGCTATCATAGCAAACTACTTTTTCTTTTTCTCCACGTACCATTATATCAAATGTTTTTCCAGTGGAAAAGAGTTAAATTCCGGAATTAAGCATAGATAGTCAAAATTTTATCTGATTAGGCTTGGTTGACTGGTAAAAAGCAGTAAAAATAGCGAAGCTGAGACTTAAAGATAAAGTCTCAGCTTTTAGTTTATGTATTATTTGAAGTAGAGATAGTCAGGGTCAGGAGTGACGTAAAGTAGCTCGCCCTCTTGCGAGAAGATAATAGAAATTTGCTCATTTTTATAAGAGTAAATTGTGTAGGTGTTTTGTAATCTTGATGCTTGAGCAATGTCAACTGCACCTGCTAAGAAAGCACGCGCTTGTTCGGTACTTATTTTTTGCTCCTGAGCCAGTCTTTTAAGATTTTCTAATTCTTTGTCTTGGAAGGCTTCATATTCAGAAGCAAGATCGGTGCTTATTTTTTCTGGTTCACTGAGAATACTTTTAACTTTTTCTTGGGTATATCCTTTAAATTCAGGAATTTGAGCTTCAAAACCGCCTGATTCATAGGATTGGTAATAAACCTTGGTATTGCCAGTCGCATAAATCTTGTCTTTCTTAGCATGATCGGCATCTTCTGGAAGACCATCTGTGGTTTTTTCTGGTTCTTTTCCGTCCTCTTGATGTTCAGAGCTGCTGGAAGATGAAGATTCCTTTGTTTCAGATTTCTTGCTGTCAGAACTTTTAGACTTGTTGGAACTATCTTTCTTGTCTAGGTTTTTAGTCGCAGAAGACTGAGCTGGACGATTTGACCTTTGTGGCAAAAATAAACGGCAGGCTGATAGCAGAAATAGTACTGCAACTAGAGCAAATAAGCTAAATAGTTTTTTTCATTGTCTAAAACCTTTCTTTGCTGTGCTCAATCTGACTTGAGGTGCTGTGGTGTGAGACGTCTACTGACAGCAGTGTTTCACATGGAACCCTATCATCAAGTTAAGAGCTCAATGCTTGACTCCATTTACCTAGCTTATCATTCTAACATAATGCTGATTTTCTGTGTAGCTACCTATGGGAAAATGCCTTTTGTTTACAGATTATTCAGGGATTAAAGGCACTAGGGCCAACTTATTCCGCTTCCCTACAATCTTTTTAAACAAAATTGGACACGGTGTCCAATTTTTAAAGAATAAACTTGTAATAATTTTCGATTGGTGTATAATCAATTTTATCGAAATTTGGACACTATGTATAATTTTAGGAGGTAGACATGTTAAGAGAATGGAAAGCTATTTTAAAAAAGCCGACTTTTATCATCGTGATGTTAGGAGTCTCTTTGATTCCTGCCTTGTATAATGTTATTTTCTTGAGCTCCATGTGGGATCCGTATGGAAAGGTATCGGACTTGCCAGTGGCGGTCGTCAATCAGGATAAAGCTGTAACTGCTAGTGGCAAGACCTTGTCTATAGGCGAGGATGTTGTTTCCAGCCTCAAGGAAAATAAAAATCTGGATTTTCATTTCGTCAGTAAAGAAGATGCTCAAAATGGTCTGGAAAAGGGTGATTACTACATGGTTGTGACGCTTCCAAGTGATTTATCTGAACGTGCAGCCAGTATTTTGACTGATAATCCTCAGCAAATGAAGATTGACTATCAAACGTCTAGCGGCCACAGTTTTATTGCTGGTAAAATGAGTGATTCAGCAATGGCTTCTTTGAAGCAGACGGTGGCGAAAAATGTGACGGATACTTATACAAGCGCCATATTTAAGAATATGGGAGACCTAAAAACTGGCTTGGTGAAGGCATCCGATGGTGCTCAGCAATTAGCATCTGGCAGTCAACAACTAGGTTCAGGAAGTCAGACAATTGCAGATAACTTAAGAACTCTGAATCAAGCTACGAGCAAATTATCGTCCGGTGCAGCTCAATTTAATACAGGACTACAGACTTATACTGGGAGTGTCGCACAAGTATCGTCTGGACTGGGTAGTTTGTCAAACGGGATAAACACTTATGCAAATGGTGTAAGTACTGTGGCCACAGGTGCAAATCAGCTGTCGGGTCGATCAGCAGATTTATTGGATGGAGTCCAACAGCTCACCCAGTCAGGAGATGGAGTTCAGGCCTTATCGACAGGTGTGACAAACCTGAATACTGGCTTGGCCACATTAAAGTCATCGGTAGATACTACCTTAGCTAACAATCAGCAAAATGTGAATGATTTAGCAAATGGTTTGA
Organism: Streptococcus sanguinis; assembly: GCA_013378335.1. Lineage (NCBI taxonomy): Bacteria > Bacillati > Bacillota > Bacilli > Lactobacillales > Streptococcaceae > Streptococcus > Streptococcus sanguinis. Next base: position 2,305,625 of record CP040556.1, on the reverse strand, counting down.
CACAGTTGAATGCTAGTATTCAAGCCGCAGCAAGTGACTCTGCAGTGTCAACAGACAGCATTGAAGCTTCACTGACTAGCATAGCAGCATCCGCTCAAGCCATTATCAATAACAATCAGGATGCCAGGGCTGCAGCTTTGGCAAGTGTCCAAGGGACCAGTGCTTATCAAGGGCTTTCTAGTGAGGCTAAGGCTGAGATTGATGCAGCAGTCGGTGCTAGTCAAGCGGGAAGTGACCAATCTGCTCAGGCAATTTTATCAGAAGTTGATACGATGAGGGCTTCTCTTGAAACGATAAAAGGGGCTAGTCAAACAAAACTTAGTCAGTTAGAAGGTGCATCAAATCAAGTTCTGCCACAGGCAGCTAACATGATCAATGGCCTTTATAATGGCTTATCAACGGTGAGCGCAGGTCTCGGTTCAGCAAGTGGAGGAGCCAATCAACTAGTCGCAGGTGTAGATACCCTAAATGAGAAACTAACGACTGGCGCGACACAATTGGAACAAGGGGTGACAAGTTATACCAATGTAGTCAGTCAGCTATCTGAGGGAACATCAAGTTTGGCAAGTAAGAACCCTGATTTGCTAGCAAATACAACAAAATTAGCAAATGGGGCAGCACAATTAACAGATAAATCGCCAGAATTGACCTCTAGTTTCGGGAAATTAGCAGATGGGACCAATCAATTAGCGAGCGGAACAGGGAAGCTAGCTGATGGCAGCAGTGCTTTAACAGATAATCTCTCTAAACTTACTGTGGGAACGAGTGATTTGTCCAATGGCCTCACGGATGCAGGCGATAAATTGTCGGCTGTTTCAACCAAGGAAGACAATGCAAAAACTCTGGCAGATCCTCTGACACTGAGCAAGACAGATGAGAACAAGGTAGAGAAAAACGGCATTGGGATGGCGCCTTATATGATTTCAGTAGCTTTATTTGTGGCGGCTATTTCAACCAACATCATCTTTAGTACACTTCCATCGGGTCAAGAACCTAGGACGAAACGAGATTGGTTGAAGGCCCGTATAGAGGTAAATGGAGTAATTTCCGTCGTGGCGGGTGTTTTGGTCTATGGTGCTGTGCACTTGATAGGCTTATCTGCTAACCATGAGTGGGCAACCCTTGGTTTGATTGTCCTAGCCAGCATGACCTTTATGGCTCTTGTGACCGCTTTGGTTACTTGGGATAGCAAGCTCGGCGCCTTTGCCTCTCTGATTCTCTTGCTCTTACAGCTGGCTTCTAGTGCAGGAACCTATCCGCTGGAGCTGACTAGTAAGATTTTCCAAGTTATCAACCCTTGGCTGCCAATGAGCTATTCTGTATCGGGCTTACGCCAAACGATTTCTATGAACGGCCAAATTGGCACTCAGGTGCTCTTCCTTGCTTGTGTTTTAGTTCTTTTCATGGCGCTTGGTACTCTGGTCTATCGAACAGATAAAAACGGATAGCTTAGGGCACATGCTTTTATGAATCTGTAAAAATGTAGATGAAAAGTCTATCTGTAATTCTTTTGTTTTTTCTTTAATCAACATCTCCTGAAAAGGGAGATGTTTTGTTTTCTTTAAGTTTTCTTTATCTTTCTTTTAAGTTTTCATCTTTAAAATTACATTACATTCAAGAAAGATAGAGAGGGGAGAAACCCATGGCAGAAAAATTTTTTAAAAATCATTTTCAGCGCTTTGAAACCAAATACATCATTTCCAAGGAAACCTTGCTGGATCTATTGCTAGAGTTTGAAGGCTATCTGGTGGAGGATGAGCGAGCTTATTCGACCATTAACAATCTCTACTATGATACGCCGTCTTATCAGCTCATTCGTGAGTCCTTGGAAAATCCTTGCTTTGACGAGAAGGTGCGCTTGCGGACTTATCAAGAGAATCCGACCGAGGATAGTCAAGTCTTTTTAGAAATCAAGAAAAAGACTGAGAATTTGGTCACCAAACGCCGTCTTGCAGCAGATTTGCTGACAGCGGAATCCTATCTAGACGGTGATGACAGTCAGCTGACTGACGTTCAGATAGATAAGGAAATGGCCTGGTTGACCCAGCATTTTGGCCATATTCAGCCTATGATGTATATCGGCTACAATCGTTATTCGATGAAAGGGATTGAGGACGAGCGGATTCGGATTACCTTTGATCACGACCTGACCTACCGTCCTTATGATCTGAGTCTCTTGGCTGGTCGCCATGGAGATCATCTCCTGCCAGCCAACCACGTGATTATGGAAGTTAAGATTCCAGAAGCTTGTCCGCTATGGTTGAGCGAGATCATGGATCGCTACCAGCTGTCTTCGAGCTCTTTCTCCAAATACGGCTTTGCTTACAAAAAGGCAAACTGTATCAGCAGCAAATAAAATAGATAGGAAAAGAAAAATGAAACAATCAAAATCAACCCTTAAAAAAATTAAATTGATGATCCCACTGGTCTTGATGACAGCAGTGCTGGGAGCATGCAGTTCAAACGCCAGCAGCTCTACAGCTTCAAGCAGCACCCAGACTGCTAATGCTACAAGCACCAGTCAGACCAAGACCAATACTTCTGATTACTTTGCCTCAGAGGACTCAGACGCTTCTTATGATGAGTCTAAGGCGACGACTATCAGCCTGAGTGGATCCAGTGCTAAGACCTCTGGTGACGGCGCTAGTGTCTCCGGCTCTACCGTGACAATCTCCGAGGCTGGGACCTATGTCGTTTCTGGAACGAGTGAAAATGTGCAGATTGTCGTCAAAGCAGGTGATAGCGACAAGGTTCAAATCGTCCTAAATGGTGTAACCATGAGCGGGACAGACGCAGCTATCCTAGTAGAAAATGCGGGTAAAACAAGCCTGACTCTGGCTGACGGCAGCCAAAATACAATCTCAGACTCATCAAATCACAGTAATACGGATGCAGATGCTGCAATCTATAGTAACTCTGATCTGACTCTCAACGGCTCTGGAAGCCTGACAGTTGATGGTAAGTATGAAACAGCGATTAAGTCTGAGCAGACTTTGCGGGTGACAAGTGGTACCTATACGCTCAAGGCAGCTAAGCATGGTCTGTCAGCAGCTTCAGCCATTAATATCAAGGACGCTACTATCGATATCACAGCGACAGAAGATGCCATCCACGCGGACAATGATGAAGATACTTCTCTGGGAAATCTCTATATCCAATCAGGTACCATCACGATTAATGCTGGTGATGATGGTCTGCACGCTAGCAATATCGCTTTGATTGATGGTGGGACGATTACGGTTTCCAAGAGTGTAGAAGCTCTGGAAGGAACCAATGTTACCATTAACGGAGGTAAGCTGGATCTTTATGCGACAGATGATGGTATCAATGCAGCTAGTGATGTAACTGGAGCTGATATCTTTATCAAGATTACCGGTGGCGATATCAAGGTCGAGGTCGGTGAAGGCGATACCGATGCTATTGACTCTAACGGCGATGTCATCATGTCAGGAGGAAACTTAGACATTACTTCTACGGTATCTGCCTTTGACTTTGACGGAACGGCTACCTATACTGGCGGTACCATCACGGTCAATGGTGAAAGCCGAACAGAAATCACAGCTGACGGACCTGGCGCTGGTGGACCTGGTGGCGGCGGTGCCCCAGGCGGCCAAGGCGGTTTTGGTGGACGATAAGAAAGCTGACAAGATAACAATTAAATAGTGCCTAATGCAAGAGAAGAATCCTCATTCCAGCTGGAATGAGGATTTCTTGCTATTCATCAATTCTGATAGATAATTTTTCCGTATCCACGGTCACTTGAGCACCGATGGTAATGGTAAAGAGTGGTTGAGTATGAGCAAAGTCCAAGTCATAGAGGACAGGAATTTGTTTGAGAATTGGATGTTTGCCCAAGATATAAAGGAGCAGTTCCTCTGTCATCTGACATTCTTTTGGAAAGCGGCCGATGAGAAGGGCCTGTGGGTTAGGATAGGCCTGAAGGAGGGCAGCTAGATTGCGGTCAAATTCCACATAATCATCTTCCTCTGCCTCTTCAACAAAGAGGACATAGTTTTCATCTGTCGGGGCATAGGGCGTGCCGCGCAGGAGTGAGAAGGTGGAGAGATTGCCACCGATAGCAGTGGCTTGGGCTTGTCCGTGATGATAGACCTTCCACTCTGTTTCATGAAAAGTAAGTGTCGCATCGGGCAGATACCAAGCATTGTCGCCCCATTTTTCACTAGGAGTCAATTCATAAGAAGTCTGGCTGACAGCCTTGAGCCAGCTCTCGGTCTGATAGTCCTGTAAGGCTTCCATCTTAAAGCTAGAGTAGGACGGTCCCATGTAGGTTTTTATACCAGTCTTACTATAGATAGCGTTGAGCAAGGCAGTCGTATCTGAGTAGCCGCAGAAAATCTTAGGATTTCTAGCAATCAATTCAAAGTCCAGATAGGGCAGGAGCTCATTGCAGTTGAAACCGCCGATAGTGGCCAGAATAGCATCAACGGAGTCATCTGCGAAGGCAGCATGGATGTCTGCCACTCGGCTTTCGATGGAGGCAGAGCCTAGTATATCATTTTCCAGATAATGTTCCGAAAAAGACACGGTAAATCCTAGCTTTTCCAAGCGCTCCTTGGCGGCTAGATTGGCCTCAAAGCCACCAAGGCGTTCGATTGACGACGAGGGACTGACGACCCGAATGTGCATACCAGGTGTGAGTTTTTTCATAGGAACCTCCTTGTGATAAATTTTTATAGAATATCATAGCACAAAGGCCAAGGCCTGTAAAGCAATCTTAGAGAATTGTGGGAATTTTTATCAAAAAAGGAGCCGCTGAGGACTCCCTGATTGTATATATTCTTTTCTATGATTTATTCGCTGAGCTTAATGCTGCCGCTTTGGGCGCTGGCAGTAAGTGTAGTTATCGGATTTTCAACTTTACGGATGGCAGAGTCGCTAACATCATCGCCTTTGGTGTGCTCTACATTCATACCACTAGGGATGTCAATTTCACCTAGATCTGTTTTCAGATCAAAGGATAGCTGCGACAAACTGCCGGAAACCAAGTTCAGATTAATATCGCCAAGTTGGTCAGTGATAGAGATTGTACCAGCTAATTCCAATCGTTCGGAGTTCAGTGAGCCGCTTGAGGTTTTCAGAGTGCTGTCGGAGATTTTGCTCGAGTTTAGGTTGACATCTCCCAGAGAGTTTGCTATTTCGCCCGATGCGAACTGGCTGTTGCTCAGAGTGATGGTACCCGAAGAAGCATTGATTTTTCCAGAGCTAATCTGGCTGTTATTAAAGGAAATCTCTCCCAGAGAGTTCTTAAATTTACCAGATGCGAATTGGCTATCATTCACAGTCAACGAGCCATTGGATAGAGAGAAGTCAGCATTTTTTGCTGATAGATTGGACAGCGTAACATCTCCTAATGACGAACTGCCGCTGAATGTCTCAAGCTTGGTCCCCTTGGGCAGGGAAAGCTGCACAGTACGTTTTTCCTGAGATTCTTGGTCAAATAAGCTGAGTAAGGAGCGGATGCCAGCGCTTATGTGGAAGGAGCCTGCACCATCTTCCTTGATGTTTAAGTTTCCGTTTTCAGAACTTGTCGTGATTTTTCCAAGCGAGCTTCCATCAATCTGATAGTTGCCATCGCTTTGGTAATAGGTCAAGTGAGCCTTGTCATCAGGAGATTCGCTGATGACGAGGTTTCTAGCTGTTAAATTAATATTTAGGGAAGAAAGATCAGAGAAACTTTCTTCTTTTTTCGTTAGTTTTACCTTGCTTTTGGCAGAATTGACCAAGTCGTTGACACCGCCTGTAATGGAGCTGATAGTTGTCAGGGCTCCACCAAAGAGGCAGGCTAAAATAGCTGCGGATAAAAGAGGTTTTTTCAATTTGATGTTAGCCATGACGTGCTCCTTTCTTTGCGAAAAGTTGAGCTAGTTTGACAAAGCCAGCCTTGCCAAACTGAGTAACAGGAGAAATGCCTGCGTAGAAGATGCCGGACAGTCCCAGAGCTAGAACACTGAGCCCCAGAGTGAACAGGAAGGCCGGAATCGATGTTGTCAGTCCCACTGTCAAAGTGTTCCAGATCAGGCTGATGCCAAAGATAAAGAAGGCAAAGGCACCTATAGCCATGACTAGAGCAAAGATAAAGACTAAGAGGAAGAAAACGAAAGTCAAAAGTGCCACTACAATAAAGAGCGGAATAGCCAAGGGTGCTGCCAAAATGGATAGGATAGCAATCTGGACGATGTTCTTAGTGTTTTTTGATGAACTGCTGTCTTGATTATCTTCCTCGACTTTTTTGTCCAAAAGATTCAACATAATCTCGTGAGCCGCTTCCTTTGGGCTGCCTAAATCAGCAATAGCAGCCGCCTCGCCCTCTGGGCCTACCTCGTCGAAGTACTCAGTGAAGTAATCCATAGCTTCCTGGTAGTCCTTGCGTGGCAGTTTTTTTTAGATATTTTTCTAGCTCAGCTAGATACTCGGTTCTTGTCATGACGGATGCTCCCTTCTATGATACCGCTGATGGTGGTAGTATAAGTTTGCCACTCTTCTTTTAGAGTGAGTAGATGTTCATGCCCGTAGGCAGTAAGTGAATAGTATTTTCGTTTTCGTCCTTGGTACTCCTGCGAATAAGTCGTGAGGCAGTCATTTTGCTCCAGCTTCTTCAGAATAGGGTAAAGTGTTGATTCTTTGATATTGGCAATCAGCTTAATCGTCTGGCTGATTTCATAACCGTAGGAATCGTCTTTTTCAAGGATGGCTAAGATGAGAAACTCAATCAAAGCCGATGATGTGGGGAAAGGCATAGGACTACCTCCTTGTGTAAAATATTTATATATAATCTTTCTATATATAGTCTACAACCTCTTAGGAGAAAAGTCAAGCAAAATATATAAAATTTTTATATATTTTTTGAAAATGCCTTTTTATGCCTATTTATAAGGTGCATCAAAGTACCTTTCTTCCTTATAAGAACTTTACATCTTCCTTAGCTTTTGTGTTGAAAACATCTTCCATAAAATGATAAAATGGTGTAAGTCTAACTAAAAATATAAGAGAGATCTATGAAAAAACATCAAACCCTATATAAGTTTTTGGGCCAAACCTTACTATATTTTGTTATCTTTCTGGCCTTGCTTTATTTCTTTAGCTATCTGGGTCAGGGTCAGGGTGGCTTTATCTATAATGAATTTTAATGTGAGAGAGTAGGAAATAATGTCAAATAAAGTGATACATGATATGATTGAAGCGATTGAGCATTTTGCTCAGGTGCAGCCGGATTTTCCAGTTTATGATATTTTAGGTCAAGTTCATACTTATGGCGATTTAAAGAAGGATTCCGATTCGTTGGCGGCTCAGATTGACCGTTTGGGACTTCCTGATAAGTCTCCGGTTGTGGTCTTTGGCGGTCAGGAATACGAAATGCTGGCTACTTTTGTGGCCTTGACCAAGTCTGGTCATGCCTACATTCCTATCGACAGCCATTCAGCCTTGGAGCGCGTGGCAGCGATTGTGGAAGTTGCTGAGCCAAGTTTGATTATTGCCATCAATGATTTTCCGCTGGCAGATGTAGCAGCTCCTATTTTTAGTGCGGAGCAAGTCCAGACAGCCTTCAGAGAGGGAGCGTCCTATGAGCTTAGCCATCCAGTGCAAGGAGATGACAACTATTACATCATTTTCACATCAGGGACGACTGGTAAACCTAAGGGAGTGCAGATTTCCCACAATAATCTGCTTAGCTTTACGAATTGGATGATTACAGATAAGGAGTTTGCGACTCCGACTCGTCCTCAAATGTTGGCTCAGCCGCCTTATTCTTTTGATTTGTCGGTCATGTATTGGGCGCCGACTTTGGCCTTGGGAGGAACTCTTTTTGCCCTACCTTCGGCTGTGACTCAGGATTTCAAGCAGCTGTTTGAGACGATTCTCAGTCTGCCTATTGCGATCTGGACTTCGACACCTTCCTTCGCGGATATGGCCTTGCTGTCGGATGACTTTAACAGCCAGAAGCTGCCTCAGCTGACACATTTCTATTTTGACGGCGAGGAGTTGACAGTCAAGACAGCTCAGAAGCTGCGCGATCGCTTCCCTCAAGCTCGCATTATCAATGCGTATGGTCCGACCGAGGCAACAGTGGCCCTGTCTGCAGTAGCAGTGACTGATGAGATGCTGCAAAATTGCAAGCGCCTGCCGATTGGCTATACCAAGGCGGACTCTCCTACCTTTGTCATTGACGAAGAAGGGCAGAAGGTACCGAATGGCCAGCAGGGAGAAATCATCGTCTGCGGCCCAGCTGTATCCAAGGGCTATCTGAATAATCCTGAGAAGACAGCGGAGGCCTTCTTTGAATTTGAAGGTCTGCCAGCCTATCATACAGGAGATGTGGGCTCCATGACAGATGAAGGCCTGTTGCTTTACGGCGGCCGGATGGATTTCCAGATCAAGTTTAATGGTTTCCGTATTGAGCTGGAGGATGTGTCTCAAAACCTCAACAAATCGAAATACGTTGAGTCTGCGGTGGCTGTTCCCCGCTACAATAAGGACCACAAGGTCCAAAATCTACTGGCCTATGTCATTCTCAAAGACGGTGTGGCTGAGCAGTTTGAGCGAGAAATCGATATTACCAAGGCAATCAAGGAAGATCTGCAGGATATCATGATGTCCTACATGATGCCGTCCAAGTTCCTCTATCGAGAGACCCTGCCTCTGACTCCAAATGGCAAGATTGACATCAAGGGGCTGATTAGCGAGGTCAATAAGCGATGATGGATTTCTTGAAACAGCTGCCTCACTTGGAACCCTACGGCAATCCAGTTTACTTTGTCTATATCGTTCTAGCAGTTCTGCCAATCTTTGTCGGACTTTTCTTTAAGAAACGCTTCCCCCTTTATGAAGCCTTGGTCAGCTTGGTCTTTATCGTCCTGATGCTGACAGGTCCCAGTCTGGCGCAACTTTGCGCTCTGCTAGGCTATGTCGTCTGGCAGATAGTCTGGGTTTACTCATACAAGCTTTATCGCCGGTCGCGGGACAGCAAGTGGATTTTTTATCTGCATACCTTGCTGGCAGTTCTGCCGCTTGTGCTTGTCAAGGTAGAGCCCGCAATCAGCGGCCATCAGTCTCTCTTTGGCTTTTTGGGGATTTCCTATCTGACCTTTCGCTCGGTAGGGATGATGATTGAGATGCGCGATGGGGTTTTGACAGAGTTCACACTCTGGGAGTTCTTGCGTTTCCTGCTCTTCATGCCGACCTTTTCAAGCGGTCCCATTGATCGTTTCAAGCGTTTCAATGAAGACTATTTGAACATTCCTGAGCGCGATGAGCTGCTGGATATGCTGGAGCAGTCTGTCAAGTATATCATGCTAGGTTTCCTTTATAAATTTATCCTGGCCCATATCTTTGGACATCTCTTGCTGGGGCATGTCAAGACCTATGCTCTCTATACCGGCGGTTTCTTTAATCTGGGAACTCTGGGCGTCATGTATGTCTTTGGTCTGGATCTCTTCTTTGACTTTGCCGGTTATTCGATGTTTGCGCTAGCTATTTCCAATCTCATGGGAATCAAGAGCCCAATCAACTTTGATAAGCCCTTTCTCTCACGCGATTTGAAAGAATTTTGGAATCGCTGGCACATGAGTCTGTCCTTTTGGTTCCGTGATTTTGTCTTTATGCGGCTGGTCATGGTCCTGATGCGCAATAAGGTCTTTAAAAACCGCAACACGACCTCTAGTGTGGCCTATCTAATTAACATGCTGATTATGGGCTTCTGGCATGGTGTAACCTGGTATTACATCGCCTACGGTCTCTTTCATGGAGCTGGGCTGGTCGTCAATGATGCCTGGCTGCGCAAGAAGAAAACGCTAAACAAAGAGCGCAAGGCTAAGGGGCTTCCGCCTCTGCCAGACAATAAATGGACCCAAGCTTTGGGGATTGTGGTGACCTTTCACGCAGTCATGTTCTCATTTTTGATCTTTTCTGGATTTTTAAATGAGCTTTGGTTTAAAAAATAAAAATGAATGAGGAAGAAAAATGGATATAAAAGCAGAAGTAATTGAAATTATCGAAGAACTATTTATGGAAGATGTGTCTGATATAATGGACGAGGATTTGTTTGACGCTGGTGTCCTAGACAGTATGGGAACGGTCGAGCTGATTGTTGAGCTGGAAAACCGTTTTGACATCCGCGTGCCAGTGTCAGAGTTTGGCCGCGATGACTGGAACACAGCCAACAAAATCGTTGAAGGCGTAACGGAGCTTCGCAATGCTTAAACGACTCTGGCTGATTCTGGGCCCAGTTTTCTGCGCTATGGTCATGGTTGCCCTGCTCTTTTTCTTCTATCCGCTTGATAAAAAGCATGATATAGAAGCAGAGAAGCGCTCGGCAGTGACCCTGACAGCAGAAAACTTCAAAAGCCGCAGTAAGAAAGTGACAGCCTTGACCGATAAGAAGATGCGCTTTGTGCCCTTCTTTGGATCTAGCGAATGGCTGCGCTTTGATAGCATGCATCCGGCAGTGCTGGCTGAGAAATACGACCGCTCCTATCGTCCCTATTTTCTAGGACAGCGCGGGGCAGCATCATTTAATCAATACTTTGGCATGCAGCAGATGTCCTCTGAGTTGGAGGGCCAAACGGCGGTTTATGTGGTATCGCCCCAGTGGTTTACCAAGACCGGCTATGATGCTTCGGCCTTTCAGCAGTACTTCAACAGCGACCAGCTGACGGCTTATCTGTCTCAGCAGCAGGGAGATGCGGCTGCGCAATATGCAGCCCAGCGCCTCCTTCAGCTCTATCCAGATGTTGCTATGGCAGAGAGCGTCCAGAAGCTGTCTGAAGGTAAACAGCTGAGCAGCTTTGAAGAGCGTCATATTGATATGATGGCTCATCTTAATGAGCGCCAAGATGCTTTTTTTAGCAATTTTGCTGCCCTCAATAATGAAAATTATGACCAGCGAATTTTGCCTTATATGGCTGATCTGCCAGATACCTTCTCTTATCAGGCTTTGGAAGAGATTGCCACAGCAGAGGCCAAGAAGAAGACCAATAACAACCAATTCGGCATAGACAATCAATTTTACAAGACCCGTCTGGCAGGCAAGGTTGCCAAGCTCAGAGGTTTTCAAACCAAGCAATCTTATGAAAAATCCCCTGAGTACAACGACTTACAGCTGGTTCTGGACCAGTTTGCCAAGTCAAAGACCAATGTCATCTTCATCATTCCACCGGTCAATTCTAAGTGGATGGAGTATACAGGTCTCAGTCCTGAAATGTACCAGCGGACGGTGGCTAAGATTCGCTACCAGCTGGAAAGTCAGGGTTTTACTAACATTGCTGACTTTTCTAAGGACGGCGACAAGCCTTACTTCATGCAGGACACTATTCACATGGGCTGGAATGGCTGGCTGGCCTTTGACAAGGCGGTTGATCCTTTTGTGGCCAATCCACAGCCGGCGCCAAACTACCAGATGAATGACCGTTTCTTCACTAAGGAATGGTCTCAGTATACTGGCAAACCAGAAGAATTTAAATAAGGTTGGGACTTTCCGACCTTATTTTTATAAAGGAGGAAAGATGAAGATTCGTTTGTCCCAAACAGAAGATATCCCAGCCATTATGGAGATTTATGATGTGGCCCGTCAGTTCATGAAAGACCAGAGCAATCCGACTCAGTGGGATGGAGGCTATCCCAGCGCGGGCTTGATTGAGGAAGACATCGCGGCTGGCTACTCTTTTGTTATCGAGGAAGATGGGCAGCTGGTCGGCACCTTTGCCTTTATCATCGGAGAAGACTCGACCTATCAGGTCATCGAAATGGGAGCCTGGCATTTTTCGGAGCCTTACGGCACCATTCACCGCATCGCCTCAAGTGGGCAAGTCAGAGGCCTATCCTGTCAGGTCTTTGATTTTTGCTGCCAGCAGATTCCCTATTTGCGCATCGATACCCATGAGGCTAATCAGGCTATGCAGGCTGCTGTCCTGAACTACGGCTTTAGGGAGTGTGGCATTATTTATGTAGCTGATGGCAGTCCTCGCCTAGCCTATGATTATCATCAATAAAAAATCTGCTCAAGGGCAGATTTTTTAGGTTATATCAAAACATACTTTTCTATAGCTTCCGCGACCCCGTGCTCATTGTTGCTTTTGGTCACGGCTTTTGCCTTGGTTTTGACTGCTTCAGGGGCATTGCCCATAGCGACTCCGAGTCCAGCCAGTCGCAGCATAGGAAGGTCATTGAAGTTGTCTCCAATTGTCATGACCTGCTCTAGAGGCACTTGGTAGTGCTGGGCAATTTCGTACAAGGCTTGCTCCTTAGAGACATGCTTGGCTGTGACTTCCATGTAGTTGTCCTTAGAGAGGTAGAAGGCTGTCTTGGGAAAGTCCAAGGTCTGTAGGTAGTCATGGAGTTTCTGGATGATAGGAGCTTGATCAATCAGAAGTAGCTTGTGGACGGGCATTAGAACGTCCAGCACTGGCATTAACACATTTTGAATCATCGGCTGCTCACCTGTAATATCCGCTTCTATCTGCACCCATTTATCCAGACGGTCGGTAATCCAATCCTTACCAGAGTAGAGATTGATGGACACGCTAGGAAATTCAGCCTTGACAAGCTCCAGAAAAGTGCGGATTTCTTCCTTATCCAGAGGGTGCTCGATAATGGTCTCGTAAGCTTGCAGGTCGCCCTTGATGACCAGAGCGCCATTGTAGCAGGCCAGCGGATTATCTCCCAGTCCCAGCCCACGCGCAATCGGTTCCATGCCTAGAGGAGAGCGGGCGGAAGCGAGAACGAAAGGAATCTTTCTCTGACTGAGCAGAGGAATTAGGTCTTTAAGTGCTGGATCCACTTGGTGCTGGTCGTCCAAAATGGTGCCGTCAATGTCGCTGATAATCAGACGAATCGCTTGTTTTGTCATGGGTCGTCCTCCTTGCTATTCTACATAGAGTATAACATATGTGTTAAGACTTTAAAAGTTTTGGCAAGGACTTACAGGCTTGTAGAGACTGCCTAATAGAAAGTCAAAAGAACCTGAGAATTATTTTTTCCCAGGTTCTTTTTCGTCTTTATTATATCTTGTCAAACTTTTCAATGTAAAAGAGTGTTAGTGCCATGATGACAGTCAAGCCAATGAGAATGAGGATGGCTGGGGTCCAAGAGCGGAATAAGTCAAAGCTATAGCCAAAGAGGCTAGGACCAAAAGCGGCCAGAATATAACCACCAGTCTGAGCTAAGCCAGATAGCTGAGCGGTTTGCTCAGGGGTACTGGTTTTGAGCGAGAAAGTAACCATGAGGTAGGGGAAGAGGGCGCTGACGGACATACCGATTAGCAGATTGAGAATGAGCCAGTAGATAAAAGAATCCGTCTGAATCAACAGCATACCCAGACCAATGACGCCGGCTGCAGAAAAGAGAGTAATCATTCCCAAGCGTTGTTTCGCAGATAGACGTGTTGTTAGACTAGGAACAATCATAGCCAAAGGAAGGCTGATAATCGAAAAGATAGAGGCTAAGAATCCAGTAGCATCATCGGAAAGTCCCGCCAACTGGCCAAGAGTCGGCAGCCAAGTGATAGCTGTGTAAAAGAGCAAGAACTGCAAGCCGCTGAAAACAATCAGAGCCCATACTCTAGGATTTGTTAGCAGAGCCCCCATTTGCTGCTCGCGGCTTTTTCTAGTCAGTTGGTGATTATGCCGACTGTTAGGCAGCCAAATCAAGCAGGCTAGTAAGCAGATGAGGGTCAGGACGAGAATCAATCCTTTCCAGCCAGCTAAGCGGACAATAGGCGCAGCCAAGGGAGACATGATTGAGATGGCCAGCCCCATAGAAGTGATATAAAGCGTGGTTAGAAATCCAATTTTCTCTGGCTGATTAGCCTGAATGACATTGGGCAGGAGCACATTTAAGACAGCGATGGCAGCCCCTAGTATGACTGTACCTGCATAGAGTAGAGGCAGGTTAAAGATACGAATAAAAGAGCCCAGAGTCAGCACAATCATGGCTATGGTAAAGAGCTTTTCCAGGCCGACCTTTTGAGCCAGGCGTGGGGAAAAGGCTGAGCAGAGGGCAAACATAATCAAGGGCAGACTAGTCAGCAGTCCCAAAGAGTTGACGGGAACTTGAAGTCCCTTAGCAATATCGCCCAGCACAACAGGCAGCACTGCAAAAGGTGCCCGCAGGGCAACCCCCACCATCAGAATACCTGGAAGTAAAAATTTCGAATGTTGCTTTTTCATAAAGTTAAGTTTCCTCCTATATAAACATCAAAATAAAATCACTCCATCAAATCCAGAAAATACTGGCTGATAACTGTTTCTGGCAATGTTTTCTTCTGCTGGAGCCACCAGCTGACCGTCTCCACAAAGGTAGAGGTCACGTAATTTCTCAGAAAGGGCTCGGGCAGCTGAGATTTTTTCTGCAGGAGCTGTTCCTGAATCATTGGGAAGAGATAGTTTTCCAGCTCAATCTTTAAGCGATTAGTAAAATAGATATTTTTCGAAAGCAACAAGGTCGCAATCTTGTCCTGATTCTTTTGGAAATGTTTGAAAATATGGGTGGTTGCTTCAAAAAGATCCTTGCCATCGTCGCGCTCAAGAAAGGTATGCTGAAAGAGGTCTTGGCAAACCTCCTCTAGCAGCGCTTCCTTGGTCTCGAAATGGGCATAGAAAGTCGACCGGCCAACATCTGCCAGGTCGATGATTTCCTGTACCGTGATGCTTTCATAGCTTTTTTGGTGCAGCAGGCTGATAAAAGCCTGGTAAATAGCTGCGCGTGATTTCTTGACTCGTCTGTCCATAGCGTTTCGGAACAAAAGAGCAGGATTGTTCAGTAACAGACAAAGCCCCTCAATTGCTTCTTGTTTCCTTTCTGAGAATAAGGGATAATAAAGATAAAGAAAACTGAACAAGGTGTTCCGTTTTGACTACATTATACTATAAATTTAGCCAAACTGAAAGGAGGCTGCCGTGAAATCTAGTAAAAATATGACCATCGCTTTTCTATTAAACTTTTCCTTTGCCATTCTTGAGTTTATCTTTGGCTTCATGTTCAATTCCAGCGCTGTACTAGCCGACGCTGTACACGATACAGGAGACGCGATGGCCATCGGACTTTCCACCCTTTTTGAAAAAATTTCTAATAAAAAAGAAGACAAGAAATACACTCTGGGCTACAAGCGCTATAGCCTTTTGGGAGCCCTGCTGACTTCTGTCATCTTGCTGGTTGGCTCGACCTTGGTGATTATTGAGAATGTACCCAAGGTCTTTGCACCGGAAAAGGTTAATTATGACGGCATGCTGGTGCTGGGTATCTTTGCCATTATAGTCAATTTAGCAGCCAGCAAGGTGGTCGGCCATGGCCATGGACACAGTCATAATGAGTCCATTCTCAGTCTCCATTTCTTAGAGGACATTTTGGGTTGGTTGGCTGTTATTCTAGTCTCTATCGTTTTGCGCTTTACCGACTGGTATTTTCTTGACCCGCTGCTCTCCCTGCTCATTGCAGGCTTCATCCTCAGCAAGGCTCTGCCTAAGTTCTGGGAAAACATCAAGATTTTTCTGGATCATATCCCTAGCGATATCGATTTGACCCAGCTTTATCAGGAAATTCTGGCGGTTGAAAACGTTCAGACTATTACCCAGCTCAATGTCTGGACGACAGACGGTTTGGAAAAATTTGCCATGATTCATATCTGTCTTGAAAATCCAGAGCTTCTAATTGATACCCAGACTACTTTGCGTCAAGAGCTTCAAGCCTACGGTATTACTAAAATCACTATCCAGACGGATAGCAGCTTGGAAGAGCATGAAGAGTGGTGTTTAGGTGGAGAGGGCGATTTAAAACCTCATACTTAAATAGTGCTACTATAAACTATATCTCTACAGTCCGATATTCGGGCTGTTTTTTCGTTTTGCAGTCTAATTTCCATCACTTAACTGGTTCTATTTTTACGATTTTCTTCTTATTTAATTTCTCTATTTCTTTGTCTGAAAATTCCAGCTTTTTGATTTTGTGGTTTTTCTATAAAAAATAGACAAGCTGAACACATTGTGCATTTTTAGAGAAGTTTTACATCTAATAAAATGCAAATGTATTGACAATGCATTTTCTTTAGCATATACTATTGAGTAGGAAGAAACAGGCAAAGCTTGCTAAGCCTTGTCCTGAAGCGCCTTTCCTAAGCATATCGACTACCGACCAGAAGAAGACAGATGCTGTCACACTGTCCATCTGAAGGCTGAAGAGAAAGCGACAAAGGGGAGAAATTCACTTAAAAAATTGCTTTTTTTAAACCTCGCAAGAAAAAAAGTCATTAAAAAAACGTTAGAAACGTTGATATAACAAGTCTTTATCAAAGTTGAACATTTTTTTAAATGTAATCATTTTTTTCGAGGCAAACCTGTTGACAAGATGTCAATTATGTCATATACTGTGATAGGTAAATGTTTTTTAAAGCAAATAAAGCTTTTGTTCCTAGCATTTCCTACCAAAATATGCATATCGGTAAAAAGAAAAACCATAAGACAAGAATTCTTATCTTATGGCACTGGCTGCTTGCTGATTCGGGTTAAACCAACTTCACACACACACGGTTTAACCTAAATCTCAGAGCATGAGAAATTTTGCAAGAGAACTTGCTTTGTATAGTATCTAAGAACGCAAGAACAAATGTTTTTGGCATCTGCTTTTTTGCGGTTCATTTGACAAGTTTAAAACTTTCTTGGGCAATCTTATGATTGTTTCAAGGTCTGTTTTTTGCGCCTGTCAAACGAAAATACTGCTCAAAGCATCTAACTTAAAACATTAAGTTTGGTTCTATTGGTAAATTTTCCATGTACTAGCCTAACTTAAAAAGCTTAAAGAAACCTTAAAGGAAACTTTAAGCGAGGGAGATTTTTTTAAGAAAGCTGTTATCTAATAACGCATAGAAAGAATTGAAGGATTTTTACAAAAAAATCACAGACAGGAGAAACAAATGGCACTAATCGCTATATTGGTTCAATTCAATCTGATAACGGCAGCTCAAAAAGAAGAAATTCTTCAGGATATGCCACAATCAAACATGCAGTTAGAGAGATATCTAATCAGCAAGGGCTATGTGACAGAAGAAGATATGCTGAAAGTCATGAGTTACTACTACCGTGTACCTCATGTCAATCTATCACAGTTTGTGATAGAAAAGGAAGCTGTCGAGAAGGTTTCAGAAAAAGTTGCTAAACGTCATGGATTGATTCCGATCTCTTTCACAGATGGAGAAGAGGGAGAAGAACCCAAGTTAATAGTTGCGATGGCAGACCCAAGTAACTATATCGCCCTAGATGACGTTAAAATCGTCTCTAAAATGGCGGTAGAACCTTATGTAACTTTTCGGGATGATATTGAGAAGTATATCGATCAATACTATTCCAAAGGAGAAGAAGCCCAACAGGCAGCGACCGAAATCGAAGGTTTTAATGTGGATGAAGAGATTGTCGAAGAAGATCTCGAAATCAAAAACGCTCCAGTTGTGCGTTTGATTGACTCGATTATCAGTCAGGCAATCAAGACGCGGACCAGCGATATCCATATTGAGCCCTTTGAAAAAGTTGTTCGTGTTCGTTTCCGGGTTGACGGAACCTTAGTGGAAAACATGCAGTTGAAAGCCAATGCTCACTCAGCCATTGCGACACGGATTAAGATCATGAGTGGTTTGGATATCGCTGAGCGGCGGATTCCTCAGGATGGACGGATTGAAACAACCATCGACGGCAAAGAAGTCGATATGCGGGTTTCAGTCTTGCCTACTGTATTCGGTGAAAAAATCGTTATTCGGATTTTGAGCCGGAATGCAACTCTCCTCAGTAAAGAGGAGCTGGGATTCTCGCCAACCAACGAGAAACTTTTTGAAGAGATTCTCAAGGCGCCAGAAGGCATCATCTTGCTGACTGGTCCAACAGGAAGCGGAAAGACAACCACTCTCTACACAGCGCTCCGTGAGCTCAATGATGTAGGAAAAAATATCATCACTGTTGAAGATCCGGTTGAGTACCGATTGGAAGGGGTCAACCAAGTTCAGGTAAATAACAAAGCTGGACTGACCTTCGCGAGTGGTTTGAGAAGTATCCTGCGTCAGGACCCGGACATCGTTCTCTTGGGGAGATTCGGGATGAAGAGACAGCTAGTATCGCGGTTCGGGCCGCTATCACTGGTCACGTCGTTCTCTCGACTATCCACACCAATGACACAGCTAGTACAGTCAACCGTTTGGTCGATATGGGCATCAAGCCTTATCTGGTCTCAACGGCGACTGTCGGTATTATCGCACAGCGCTTGATTAAGCGCATCTGTCCTAAGTGTAAGACTGAATACACTGTAGAAACAAATGAACATGCAGGTATCGGTATTCACAAGGGAGACACCTTGTATCGCGGACGCGGCTGCAACTACTGTAGCGGTACGGGATACTATGGACGTATAGCTATCCACGAAATCATGGCAGTGACAAGGGAGATTAAATCACTAATTAATGATGGTGGAACAACAGCACAGCTTCGGGCAGAAGCTAAGAAAAATGGTATGCGAGACTTGGCGGAGGAGGCCATAGATATCGCAAAACAGGGGACTACAACGATTGAAGAAGCAATGAAGATTGCCTTTAGTCTAGAAGGGGAAGTTTAGGATGAATTTGGATGAGTTAATTAAGCAGGCGATTGAAGCGGGTGCATCAGATATCCACTTCACGGTTGGCGCTGAGCCAACCATGCGTCTGCACGGGAGGTTAACACAACTCAACAATACAATTTTGACCAACGAAGACACGGTTCGCTTCACCAAGCATATTTTAAATGAGAAGCAGATTACTCATCTTTTAGAAGTCGGTGAAGTGGACTGTGCCTACGAGGTTGATAATGGCTATCGCTTGCGGGTCAATATCTTTAAGCAGAAAAACAACTGCGGGATTGCCTTGCGGGTCATTCCCAAGGATATTCCATCTATGGAATCTCTGGGCTTGCCACCAGTTATCAAAAAGCTAGCTGAGAAACGCCGGGGTCTGATATTGGTTACCGGACCAACAGGAAGCGGAAAGTCAACGACCCTGGCAACCATGATTAACTACATGAACAGCTTGCGGGACGAGCACATCATCACGATTGAAGATCCGATCGAGTATATGCACACGCATAATAAGTGCTTGGTCAACCAGCGTGAGCTGGGAGCGGATACGCAGAGCTTTGGAAATGCTCTCCGCGGTGCACTTCGTCAGGACCCGGATGTCATCCTAGTCGGTGAGATGCGGGATAAGGAAACGATTGAAATCGCCCTGCGTGCGGCGGAAACAGGTCACTTAGTCCTGTCAACCCTCCACACGGTCGGTGCCGTCAACACCATGGACCGGATTATCGACGTATTTCCAGCCGAGCAGCAAGAGCAGATCCGTGTACAGCTTTCAGCTGTTATGGAAGGAGTTGTATCGCAGCAGCTTATGCGTACAGCGACCGGCAAGGGTCGTGTGGCTGCCTTTGAAATCATGCTGGGAACACCCGCTATTCGCAACCTCATTCGCGAAGGGAAGACCCACCAGCTGCTGACGCCAATCCAAACAGGGGCTCAGCTAGGCATGATTACCATGGACACTTCGCTCATGGGACTCTACCGTCGCAATGTCATCGATCAAAGAACGCTACTGTCCTACTCAGTGGACCGCGCTCAAGTTGAAAAATCCCTAGGAATAGTGGGGTACTAGAGCATGACGGTATATGTTTGTAAATACTTAGACACTCGACAAGGGGTCGTCACACTAGAGGTGGACGCTCCTAACCGGACAGACGCCGTCAATCGGATCCGTCTCAAAGGGAAGCCGATCAGTGTCGAAGAAAAGGTCATGGGCTCTAAGGAGATTGTTCTTTTCCAAAGCAAGAAGATCAAGCTCAAGGACATATCGCTTTTCTGTAAGCAGATGTCGGTTATGCTGGAGTCGGGGATTCCCCTCAATAATGCGGTGGATATCCTAGAGCAACAGGCTACTTCAAAGAATCTCAAGTCCAGCCTTAAAATCGTCAGCAAGAGCCTAAAAGAAGGTAGTCAGCTGTCCAAGGCTATGCTGGATCAGGAAGGGATGTTTCCCGATCTCCTGATTCGTATGGTGCAGGCCGGTGAAAAGACTGGTAAGCTAGACGAGGTACTGGAAAAGATGTCTGAGCACTATAACAAAGAGCTCAAGACCAGCCGCCAGATTCGCGGAGCTATGATCTATCCCGCAGTCCTAGCCTTTCTAGCTGTGGCCGCAGTCCTAGCCTTGCTCTATGTCGTTATCCCAAGCTTCTCAGGAATCTTCGAGCAGAGTGGGATGGCCATGCCGCTGCCGACGCGTATCGTCCTAGCAGCTAGTAACTTTGTCCGCTCTTACTGGTATATCCTCTTCGGTGTGACAGGGATTCTAGTCTTCCTCTTCCTGCGCTATCGCAGCACAGAGGCAGGCCGCTACCAGCTGGACCGCCTTAAGCTTTGGCTGCCGGTCATCAAGGGGCCGATGCAGAAGATTGTCACTGCTCGCTTTGCCAGCACCTTGGCTATCTTGACCAGTGCGGGTATCCCTCTGGTCGAGGCTATTGAGTCTGCTGCTGCGACAACCAACAACGCTGTCGTCATTGAAAAGATGAAGATCGCTAATGAAGGTCTGCAAAAAGGGGAACGTCTGACAGGGATGATTACCGCAACCGGTCTCTTCCCGCCTATGATGCTCTCGATGGTCAAGATCGGTGAGGAGTCTGGGTCTCTAGAGTCTATGCTGGTCAAGACATCAGATTATTATGAAGAAGAGCTTGAAACAGCGATTAAGCAGCTGCTCTCACTCTTGGAGCCAGCCATGATCATCGTCATGGGGGTTATCATCGGTGGTATCGTAGCGTCTGTCATGTTGCCAATGTTTGAGCTTGCTCACGCTGTGGATGCAGGATCTGGAGTTGACCAGTAGGACGGCGCTTCAGAAAAGTTTAGGAGATAGCAGGGCGCTAGCCTTGCAAAAAGTTAGGAAACCGTTCTGATGCTGGGAGTTTGTAGGGTCTCCCAGCTAGGAACAAAACAAATGCCCCTGTGGGCGAAAATATTAAAAATTGTGAAAAAATAGGAGATCTATTCAAAATGTTAAACAAATTGCAAAAATTCCGTCAGGATTTGAAGAAAAAAGGTAAAGGTTTTACCTTGGTTGAGTTGATCGTGGTAATTATCATTATCGCTATCATTGCAGCTGTAGCGATTCCAGCTATTACTTCATTCCAAGACAACGCTCGTAAGAGCCGTATCCAGTCTGAACACCGTGAGTTGGTATCAGCTATCCAGTCTTATATCGGAGGATCAGATGATCCAGGCAATCCAGGCGAAATCACTCTTGAAAAGCTTGCGCCATACATTTCTAAAAACGCTAAAGGCGGCGATAAAATTGCTGACGCTTTAGCTAAGAATGGTACTGAGGCAGCACATACTATTAGTGGTACAACCCTGACTTCAACCTTTAAACCTTCAGGCGGTGGTGAGAACAAAGTATGGACTTATGACTGGTCAGCAAACGGGGTTAATAAGAACTAACGCAAATCATCAAATCATCTAAGAAACGATGAATTAAAACCCTACATTTGAGAGATATTAAAAAAGGTTGCTCAGCAGTCCTTGTGAAAAAGAATTAGGAGAAGTTAGTGCGAAACAAATTGCAAAAATTTCGTCATAATTTGAAGAAAAAAAGCAAAGGTTTTACCTTGGTTGAGTTGATTGTGGTCATCATCATTATCGCGATTATCACAGCTGTAGCGGTTCCGGCTCTCACTTCCTTCCAAGATAACGCTCGTAAGAGTCGTATCCAGTCAGAACACCGTGAGTTGGCAACTGCTATTCAGTCTTATATCGGATCGCAGGATGACCCGGAAACTGTAACATCAATTACAATGGAGCAATTGGCACCATATATTTCTAAAAATTCCAAGGGAGATTCAACTAAAGTAATGGATGCCCTTGCTAAGAATGATAAGGAGCCGGCTCATAAAATTGATGGTACAACCTTGGTTTCGACCTTCCATCCCTCAGGAGCGGGAACTGATAAAACCAAGGACAAAACTTGGCTTTACGATTGGAGATATAGTGGTTCAAATACCAACTAGCTAAATGTAGTTTAAAAGTTAAGCTGATATTCAGCGAATAATAAAGATAAAAAGAAAATAGGAGAATATTTAAATGTTAAACAAATTGCAAAAATTCCGTCAGGATTTGAAGAAAAAAGGTAAAGGTTTTACCTTGGTTGAGTTGATCGTGGTAATTATCATTATTGCTATCATTGCAGCTGTAGCGATTCCAGCTATCACTTCCTTCCAAGATAACGCGCGTAAGAGCCGTATCCAATCTGAACACCGTGAATTGGTATCAGCTATCCAGTCTTATATCGGAGGATCAGATGATCCGGGCAATCCAGGCGAGATCACTCTTGAAAAGCTTGCGCCATACATTTCTAAAAATGCGGCTAAGAATTCAACAAATATTGCGGATGCCTTGGCTAAGAATGGTCAGGATTCAGCACATACTATTAGTGGTACAACCCTAACTTCAACCTTTAAACCTTCAGGCGGTGGTGAGAACAAAGTATGGACTTATGACTGGTCAGCAAATGGAGTTAATAAAAATTAATAGACTGCAGAATTAAGACTTGAAAAATTTATTTTTACTCCGACTGCTTCGGCAGTCGGATATTACCAAAGTAGTTGTCAGACTGTGACAACTATTTTGGCAATATCAAAAGTAGAAGTATTAGGAGAGTAATAAAATGAAAGGGAAAAAAAGACAGGGTTCAACCTTGCCTATGGTCATTGTAACCATTGTGTTGTTGGTAGCTATGATTGGGATTCTAGCTTCTATCGTGGATACGGGGCAGACACAGACTCAGCGCATGTATAGCTATCTCAAAGCCAAATATGTGGCAACATCTGGTTCACAGTTGGCTTTGGGAGCATATTTTGAGCCTCAAAATGGAAATCCCTCATCACTCAATACAGAGTTTAGAAATCGAGCTGAAGGTCGGTCGCGTTCAACGGAACCTATTACTGCAACCCATACCTTTAAGGATGGAGGCGTAGCTGAGATTGAAATGACAGGAAAGTTTGACGGGAATGGTTCCGAAAATTACAATGTCACCATTAGATCTAAGTCTAAATTGCCTGGTAGCAGTGATTATTATGAACATGTTGTCATTTTTAACTGGTCAACCAGCGGTATTCGCTCAGAAGAAGGTCACTTGGTTTCGGCTCAGAAATGAAAAATAGGTAGGAAAGATGAAACAATTACGCAAAGGGTTTACCCTAGTCGAGATGATTATGGCCATTATGCTCATGAGCTTGATAGCGGTAATTATCGGCATTATATTTAATACTATGTTTTCCAGTCGGGAGTTAATAGAACGTGAAGCCAGTATTCAGGCAGAAATGAGAACTTCTATGCAGTATGTTGACCGAACCATTGGAAAAGCTACTTCGGTCTTTATCCTTGATGATAGTAAGTTTAAAGGAAATAAAGAAGGCCTGACTAAAGAATGGAGCTATATCGGTCTTTCATCTGATGGTAAAAAAGTTCTTAATTATGTTTGGGATAAAAGCAAACAAGACTGGAATGTTAGTGAGTTAGGAACTAAATCCCTTTATAATATTAAGTTGGACTTGGAATTCAAAACAGAAGGCGCCTATCAGGATAACCGCTTGATTAGCTATAATCTGACAGGGAAATATCCTGATACTAACAATAAGTTGTCTATTGATACAGCTATATCAGCTCTCAATACTAAGCAGGTCTTCTCTAAAGTTGCTAAAGGCAAGAAAGGAATTGCCTTAGCCTATCGGAACGATCCTATTGAGGGACAGATGAATGTAGCTATTTCTTTTGTTTTTGACAAATCTGGCTCCATGTCTTGGGATTTGAATGGTAATGATACTAACTATTGGGCCCTAAAAGCCGGATGAGTATTTTGCAGGACAAAGCCACAATCATGATGAGAGATTTAAAAGATATTGGGAATGTCAGTGTTAATCTAGTTTCTTTTTCAATATTGGGTTCTTATGTTCAGAAAGACTTTTCTGAGCTAGACAAGGGGACAACAACTATAGAAGCAAGCATTAAAGCTTTAAGGACGGGTGGTGTTACTAATCCAGGGGATGGTCTACGCTATGGTATGATGAGTCTACAAAACCATTCTGCACAGCTTAAATACGTTGTTTTGTTGACAGATGGAATCCCTAATGCTTATACTGTTGACACTAATGATACATCTTGGCGTAATCGAAACGTCCACCCCTACTATAATCGTTGGGGACAAACCGTCGGGGAATTAGTAACTTTTAATAATGGTTCTTATAATTTGACGAGAGATCTTATAACAGATGAATATCGTGTTTCTTATGACTCTTATTCTAATGAAGCACTACGGAAAAAGGCTATTGAATATGCCGGGAAAGTTTCTCAGACCTTTGGTGCAGGAGTTAAGCGTGTCAATGTTATTGGTTTTTCTGGAGTTCCGTCTGAGATTGCTTATGGTGAGGATTTAACGAGAAGTATAGGAAGCGGAGGTATGGAAGCTAAGTATGTACCTGCTGCTGATGAGGCAGCCTTGCAGCAGACCTTCTCAGATATTAAGAAGCAGATTCAGCAGGATCTTTGGTTTGTATCAGGACCATAGAAAGGACAAAAGATGAAAGGATTGAAGAAACGTAAAGGAGTAACTCTGGTTGAGGTCTTGATTTCTCTAGTACTGATAGGTATTATTACAGCTGGCCTATTGACCTTCTTTGCCGGAAGTTTTGATAATATCCTCCGTCAGCGGAAGCAGAATACAACAAATTTTGATATTCAGGAGTCTTTTGAAACTCAGCTGGCTGATATTAAGAAAAACAGTGGTAAAGGAACAGAGGTTGAAACGTTTACTTATCGTGTTGGTACAGGGAACAGTCAAAGCGTCAATGTGACGGGGCAAACCCTATCTTATAAAGAAAAAAATATTCATCTTTTTGCTGCTAACGAAAAAGAAAGCGTATTGTCAATTCCAGACGATTTACAAGTTCAAATTCCTAATTCCAAACGGTACTATTATGTTGGTGAAACAACTCCCAGTGGAGTAGTAGGTTTGAAAGATAGTCAGCAAAATAGTAAAGCTCGAGTTTATACTGAGTCTGGTTGGTTTCTCAGTGATCGCAGTATTGGTTCTGGGGTTTCTGGTGTTGTACCTGTTGGAACAATCGGCCAGGCAGGAAATGATAGTATTTCTAAAATGGTTTTGCCAGAAATGCCGACTGATTTTCACGAAATATCAAAGCAGGAAACTGGCCGCCGGATTACAGATGAGATGCGAGGCAAATACTTGACCTTCGCTGCCAGAGCTATTAACTCTTACGGTCGTGTTGGTAACTATCAAGAATCAAAAGATCAGGGGGATA
Organism: Streptococcus sanguinis; assembly: GCA_013378335.1. Classification (NCBI taxonomy): domain Bacteria; kingdom Bacillati; phylum Bacillota; class Bacilli; order Lactobacillales; family Streptococcaceae; genus Streptococcus; species Streptococcus sanguinis. The sequence goes on along the minus strand of CP040556.1, from coordinate 2,280,243 downwards.
ATAGTCGTATATGGGTTATGGGTCTGCCATTGACAAACAAGTTACGGCTCCATACTGATGCTGACTTAGCTTTGCTTAAAAATGGAAACAAGACTACAAGGATTCCAACAACTGACCGACCTTATGAAAATACTGAGGTTCGCGACTATTTTAACAATGTCCTATATGGCGCAACAATCCCGGTTCTTAACTATTATGAGGAGGCGATTAAGCAAACTCGTCAGTTGATTGCTCTGAATGATAATACTATGATGTTTAGTCGAGATGGCAAGAACGGGACCATTGATTTCAATACTGGCTATACTACTTCAGTTCTTATAGGTAATCGTCAGCAGACAGGAGCACTTCTGACATATAAGCTGGATAATACCCTGACTTGGGGTCTCAATCTAGAGAGCGATGGTAGGATTGCTGTTAAAACTGTAGATACTACAGGAGCTAATAACGGTGGTCAGGAATTTATACCGAATATTAAGTTGGACTATACTAAAGATAATTCTATCCAAGTACGGAGTTCGGTAAAGAATGGACTTTTAGGAATTGAAATTTTTATTAATGGGCAGTTAGTCTATAATAAAACAGTTGCACTAAACAGAGGCGGGGTAACCCATAATATTAGTAGTGGTCAGATTATTTTTAGTGGCAAAACTTACATCAATGAATTTGCAATTTATATGCAAAGTTTGAGTGATAGTGATATACAAAAGCTTGCTAAATATTTCAGTGAAAAATACAAGGCGAGCTAATAGGGAAATAGTTTTTAGGAAAAATAAGGGAGATTAGGAGATTATGGCAAAAAATATGTTTTCGTCCAAGGGGCGCAGAAGAGCTCTGGACGAAGAAGATAATGAGAAAAAAGGCTCATTTTTGGGAAAATTAAATAAACCGCTCTTCTCATCGAAAGGAAAAAAGAGAGAACACCTTTCTATTCAGGGGGTTCAGATTAAGTCAGATCGTCAAGAAGACTTTGACGACGAAGAAAAGTCAACAGCGAAGGGAAGCTTCCTAACCAAGCTCAACAAGCCGCTCTTTTCTAAGAATAGTGGCAGTGATGATATGCCTGCTAAGTCTGGTAATCGTTCACTTTTTGCCAAGAAAGGCAGTGGTGCGACGAGCCAACCGGTCACTAGAATGCATGCACCTTACACTATGTTTGGTAAACCAATCAAGGGTAATCTGATGGCCATTGACTTCACTGACGAATCAGTCTATTTGGTTGTTGCCAGACAGAAGCGCAATGAGCTGGAGATTATCAAGATGGCATCTGCCAATTTGCCAGAAGGTGTTGTACTGAATAGTGAGATTATCGATCCAATCACTCTCAAAAATATTATCAGCGACCTGATGGAGCAGCATGCGATCACTGCTAAGTATGCTTTCTTTGCTCTGGGCAATACCAATATCATCGCCCGTTCGGTTGATGTGGCAGCTAGTGTGCAGAATGATGAGGATATTGAAGGTTTGGTATCTTACGAGCTTCAGCAATATCTGGATATTGATCCGACTTCTTACGTTATTCAATTCCAAGAGCAGGAGTCTAATTCAGCTTTTCCGCTTGATGAAGATACTCGCTCTCTTATGGTCTATGCTGTGCCAAAAAGTATAGTAGAGCAATACTTGGGCTTGGCTAATAATCTGAAGCTGACACCCTATGTCTTTGACCTTCAGTCTAATACCTTTGAAAAATGGCTGGAACGCGTTCAAGCGATTAACAACCGCGCCAAAAGGCTGACTCAAGAAAATGTCGGCATGGTGCATTTGAGCAAGAGCTTTATCGGTGTTTATCTCTACTCAGAAGGTAAGTTTGTGACCAGCAACTATCTCAATCGTGGCTACAAGGACATCTTGAGCTATGCAGATGATGCTAGTCTGCTGCAGAAGCTTCCAGCAGTGGCGTCAGATGATCTGGACACGGGTCTCTTGAAGCATGCCTTGGACGAGTGGGTGGCTGATGCTAAGAACCACATTCTCAATACTGAAAACTTCTTTAGCGGATCGACTGGCCTCAATATTGACAGTTTCTATGTCTTTGGTGACCAAGATATCTGCTGGCAGTTGGCAGCTATTCTGAAGCAGAATATGAATCGAGAATTCATCTCAATTGATAATGTAGATTATGAGAATGTACTGTGGGAAGGTTCTGCCGAGTTTAATGCGGAGTTCATTCCGGCTACAGCCATGTTGATTAGGAGAGCAAACTAATGCGGAGAGATTTAAACTACTTTTCAAAATATCATGTGGCACCGGCTAAGACCAGTCCACTGAAACTTGCTGCTATTTCCGCTTTTGCTGGGATTGCAGCGATTATGATTGTGCTGATTGGCTTCTTCCAGTTCAGCGCTATGCAGCTCCAAGGTGAGATTGACCGAGCGGAGCAGACACTCAAGAGTCCAGAGATGGCTCAAGAGCTGAAGGCAGTCTCTGAGACTGAAGATAAGATTGTAACGGTCAAGAATGATCAGGCGCTCTTTGGCAGTCTGGAAGGCGACTTCCGCCGACTGCACCGAGTAAACAAAGCTTTTATGGACTTCCTTAATAAAAATGTGACACGGGACTTGGTCTTTGACGATATCAAGATTAATAACGACAATGTAGAAATCAATGGCTCTGCCAAAGAGCAACTTTCCATCGCTAAGTTTGAGGAAGAGCTTCGTAAGTCTGAGAAGTTTAACCATATTTTTGTGGATAAGATTACTCGCGAGGAAAAGGATAATAATTCAAGATATGTGTTTAACATTAAAATTTTGACGAAGGATGTAGATTTCAATGAAGAACAAAAATGAGAAAGAAAAGAAAAAAATCCTGAGTAATTTAAATGAGCGTGACAAGAAGTTGTTGGCCTGTGTCGGAGGAGTAGCGGTACTTGCTGGTGGGGGTATCTGGTATCAAATTCATATACTCGGATGGCTCAGCTGAATGAAGAACACGCAACAATTATGACAGAGCTGGACGGCAAGAATGCCAAGATTAGTCAGAGGAAGTCTCTTACCAAGCAGCTCCAAACTTTGAATGCCAAGACTCTGGATCAGGCAAAAAAGTACTTTGGTACGACCAATCAAGGGGAATTCATCTTCCTGATTGACAAGCTGGTCAACGAAAGCGGTATTAAATTCAAGTCTGTCAACTATACTGAAAGCAAAGAGTTGGAACTCCAGCAGGAGGGATTAGCTGCGACCTCATCTAATGGTCAAAACTCCAACTCTTCTGGTACGACTGGCGGTTCAAGCTCGAGTGAGACGTCTTCTTCATCCAGTACGACCTCTAGCTCGTCTACTACATCATCCTCGTCTTCATCAGATGCCAATACTGCAACGACAACCGCGGCTAGTACAGCGACTTCAGGAAACGGTAAGTACAACAATTCCAATATTACTCAGATGACAGCGGACATTGAATTCGAAGGAACTTATACACAGGTTCTGAAATTGTTGGAATTGATTGATGGCAATCAACAAAAAATCGTTTCCAGCGAGCTTGAACTAGGTGAAAAGACAAGCCACTCCAATGTTGAGGAGAATAGGAATCCAGAGCTAGCTACCGGTAAAATCAAACTACGTTTCTATCAAGTAAAAGATGTTGAGCGCTATGTGACTCCAGAGAGCAATGTTGATAAGACACCGATTCAGTTTGCTAACTGGGAGTCACCATTTGCGATTCCGACTTGGCAAGCACCTTTCTTGACCTTAGTGTCAGGTAGCAGTACAGATACGGCTGGTAACAACAGCACCTTGGGGGCCGCAACAACCAATACAACTAGCAGCGCGAATGCTAACAGCAATACCAATCTAGCTCCGTCTTATCTGGAGCAACTCAACAATCTGTCCAGTCAGAACAACGGTCTGTCAGCTTATTACAATTCATCAACTATCTACCGCTTTGAGTCACCTCTTAAGCTGATTCAGTCAGGCGGCAGCAATCAGTATGATGTGACAGTTGACAATACGGACTTCCTTGAGGGTTCAGGTTCCAACGTGGTTAAGATTCCAGCAACAAAATCATCTACTATGTATGAAATGGAATTTGCAGCACCATATGTATCCTTGAACAATAAGCCAGATGCTATCAGCTTCTCTCTGTCTCTGTCTAATCAATGGCAGGGCAAGATTGGCTTGATTGTCAAGAATGCTAGCGGTCAGAAGATTTATCTTCATGTCATTCGTCCTAACAGCTGGACTGGCTGGCGTGAAGTTAGCTTCAATCCTGAAAACATTCCAGGATTCAGCTATCCAATGACTATTGTGGGTTACTATTTCGAAACTCCGAGCGGAGAAAGCCCTGAAACGACTATGAAGCTGGATAACCTATCTGTGAATAACTTGGTAGTTAGCTAAAATGCTTTGAAAAAATACCAAATAAGTCTATGGTTTAAAATTTTAAGAGCATGACTAAATTTTTCTTAAAAAAATGCTAAAAACCAAGTTATTAGACTAGTATTCACGGTGCATTTATAGTAAACTAAAACATAGAGATATTTGAAGTATAATACAAGCAAACTCAGAATAGACGCCCGAGTCTATTTTGGGTTTTAATGGAGTTTATGGAAAATCAAAATCAAGACTGGTTTTGCATTGAAAAAGTTTAATATCATTTAGAAAGTGGGGGGTGTCGAAAATACTCAAATGGCATATTTTTTACCTTTTGGAGCAGGGCTTATAGCACTGCATACGATTAGCATTTTATTTGTTTCTAGGATTTCTTTAATAAAGCGCCTTTTTCTCGTAGTATGGGTCATGCTATTTGCGATTGGTGCTCCATTCCTCTTTCAACAAGTTCCCGGCATAGCCTTTGTTGGGCTCTGTACCTTGGCTTTGGCTGTCTATATGGTGCTGCTCTTTTCACAGGAGCTAGCTCCGGTCAAGAAAAAAGCAACTGCTTCTACGCGAAGCAGAAGCCAGAAGCATGCTAAGAGCTCGCGGAAGAAAGTGGAAGCTAAGGAAGCAAGCTTGTCATCCGCTAGAGATTTGAACTTTTCCAATGCTTCAACCGGCAGGATGAGAAAGGAAAGTAAAGAAAGGGTTCAGGCTGAGGAAAGTCCGGTAAGGCAGAGAGTATCTGCTTCTGGTCGCACCCTAGCAGACCGTTCTATCAAAAAGGATATGACAAGATATGAGAAAGTCAAACCTCTCTACCCTGTTGATAATTTGGCTACAGCTCCTGCCTTTGGAGAATACGAGCCAAACAGTCAGCTAGCGGCAGCTGAGGTCGGCATGGTGGGCATGGAACACAGCTCACAAAAAGCCAATGATGAATTTTTGCAGTCTCTGCTTCATCACCGCAAGGGTTCTACTAAGATTAAGGTGGCCAACTCTCTGATTCAGCCTACGGAAGCAAATGCAGCCGGCAATCAAGGCTATACAGATATTGATGATCCAGCCTTTGAGACAGCTGTTCTGTCTAAGATTAGACCGATGTCCTATACGGGGTCTAGCTATGGCAACTTCAGACCGCAGGCGGTTGAGGTGACAGGTGTTGTTTCTCAAGATGAAGAAGAATTCTTCACTGAGCAAGAACAAGCTCAGCAGCCAGTGGCAGAAGAAGCAGGAGGCAACAGCCTGGAAGATGTTTTTGCTGCTACGGGAAATATCAAACCAGTTAGAGCAGAAGTGTCAAAAGCAGCAAACAGCTTAGAATCTCTCTTCTTTGCTGAGGAGAAAGCTGAGCCAGAGGCTCAGATGGACTCAGTCTTCAGCCAAGCTAGTGCAGAGCCAGAGTTTTCTGCTGCTGAAGAGTCTATGGTTAGCCGTGATCGCGCTGATATTCAGGGCTATCAAGACATTCTCAGCCAAATCCAGCATGATTTGCTTGGGGCTGAAGAGGAAGATTTGACTGCTGAAGTGGCAGAGGCTTGGGAGGAAGAAAGCAGCTTCGAACCTGCAACAGAAACGTTTGAATTTGAAGAAGCTGCTGAACCAGCAGTTGTTCAATCAGTCTCTGAAGACACTCTTTGGACACAGGCTGAGCCTGTTCAAGAAGAAGTTGCAGATGAGACCGAAGAAGACTTGCTCAAGGGAATTGCTGACATCCTCAAAGCTGAGGAAGCACAAGTCAAGGCTGCTTCAGTCGCTCCAGCTGCAGATGAGATCGAAGAAGATTTGCTTCAGAAAATCACTGACATCCTCAAAGCTGAGGAAGCAGCTGAAGCAAAACCAGCTGCAACAACTGCGGGAGATAAAGAAGTCTATTTCCAATTCCTCCTACTGGAAAGTCAGGAATTATTGGCTTCTAATGCAGTTCAAGAAGCTGAGAGCTACCTGAAAGAGATTGTCCAAGGCAGCTCAGATCAAAATCTTCGTCAAGAAGCGTTCAACATGCTGGACAAAATCGGGAAAAATTAATACTATATAAACATGCAATTGATTGTAATCAATTAGAAGGGTTTTAGGGGAAATTATGAAAAGTTGTAAAACAATCACAGGGACCGTTGTCATTGAGATTGAAAAAGGGATGGGACTGGGTGAAGTCCATGAAGTCTTTGTCGATGAGGGGGTCAATCTGACTTTTGTCATTAAGTCAAAACAGTCTGAACAGCCTTTTGCCTTGCTGTCTAGCAAGAATATCCAAGGCATCGGTGACTTTGCGGTCATGGTAGAAAACAGCTCAGTCTTTCAAGAGCTGGAAGAGGCAGATCTGAAGGTCTTGAACGACAAGCAGGGTAGCGTCTTTGACGAAATCGTCATCACAATTGATGGAAATAAGGTGGGAACTGTTGTTGACTATCATATTGACGAAAAAAATGAAATTGGCTACTTGGTGGTTAATTCTGAAGATGCCAGCGAGGAAATTCAGATTCCTAAATCACGCATCTTGATGATTGGTAAAGAGTATATTATCCTCAATGATGAAAAAAAGACAGCTCCTCATCTTGAAGCAGATGTAGAGATGGGCCGTCTGGCTGCAGCAGATCTGCTCCATGAGACTGAAGCTGCAAAACCTGCCGAAAAAATTGAGGAAGTAGTTGCTGAAGCACCTGTATTTGAGCCGGTTGTAGATGAAAAAGTAAATGTAAAAGAAGAAGCTGCGACAGATTTGACAGAGGCCTTGGCTGCTGTAGGTCTGGGTGCTTCTGCTCCTGACTTGGAGTTTTCTGAAGCGGTCGTAGAGACAGCTGAAGAGCCAGAAGTCCAAGACTTGGTACAAGAAGAGTCAGCACTAGCTCAAGAAGAAGTTGAAGAAACAGATGCAGCGCTGAGCTTAGATGCTGCTTTGGAAGAAGTATTGGCAGCTCCTGCTGAGGAAGTAGAATCAACAGTCAGCACAGCACCAGTTGCTGAAGAAGAGTCAGCGGCAAAGAAGGCTGTTAACGACTTTATCGATCAGCAAAAACGTCTTTTGGTAGGCAAAACACTGCAAAAAGACCTTGTTAATGCAGATGGAGGAGTTATCCTGAATGCCGGAGATACTGTTTCAGATGACATCATTGATTTTCTTCGCCGTATCGACCGTAAATTCCTTATCCGCTTAGCTGAATGCGTAGTATAAGGTTGGGATGAGATTCATGTCAAGAAGAAAAAGAAAGGTTTCATCAAAATATCAAAAACTACTTCCAGCAGCGACACTTGCTGCCTTTCTGCTGGGTAGTTTATTTTATGTCATTTTTGTCTTTAATCCAACGATTGACCTGAGTATCAATGGCCGTCCCTCTATGAAGGTTCGCTCTCGGAGTGAAGCTGAGATTGAAGTTTACAGAGAACTGCCCTATAAGGCTACATTTCAGCTGTCTACGGGGCAACGCTTCTCTGTAGATATGCGCTTTTTAGGACTGAGCTATTTCACAGAAGAAGAGCTCAAGCGGCTGGATAATATCTCAGCCAAGACAGTTTGGGATAAGTTTACACCGTTTTTCGATACCAAGGAAAACCTGCAGATTTCCATCTATCCTAACCGTCTTTTTTGGCTTAGACCTTTAAACGATGTCTTAGCTGCCCATCCTGATGTTCTCAGTCAGCTTCCAACGACCAATCATCTGGTTATGGACGGCGAGTCTAATGTAAAGGTGGGAGACAAGTCTAATGGCTATAAGATTGACCCTGCTGCTTTTATCCAAGCATCGGAAGAGATTGCCAAGACTGGTAAATTTGATGATGTCAAGGTTGAGAGCACGCCTGTCGAAGCAGAAGATCAGAGTGAGCTTCTGAGCCAATATACGCACTTTATAGAGCGTAAGGAAGTACCACTGCCGACCAACGCTGCCCAAGCTCAAAACATGAAAACAGCCTTTTACAAGCTGCAGAATGTTTACTTGGCTCCTGGTGAGACCAAGTCTATCTCAGAATTGTTGGGCGCTTTGAATGCGGAGTCTGGCTATCTTCCAGTCAAGGACAAGGATAATAAAGAAGTTTACGGTCAGGGTGCTGAGCAGATTATAGATGCCATTCAGCAGCTCGCCTTTTCACGGACCAATGTTATTTCCTATCGAGGACAGTATTTCAACATCGGAACGCCGGCTGAAGGTTTGACCGAATTGACCATTCAAAACAATACAGAAACAGATATGGTATTTTCATTAAGTTTGGAGGAGGGGCAAGTATCCATCATTCTGGCATCTAAGTGATACTCAAGGGAAGTCTAAGTTTGACACCGTCATCTGAGATTTTCAAAGAGTATAAAAAGGGAAAAATTATGATTGCAAGTTTAGTATTTATATTAGGTGTCGTATTTGGGAGCTTTTTCAATGTCGTCATCTACCGTGTGCCACTGGAAAAGAGTATTGCCAAAGGTCGGTCTATGTGTCCGTCCTGCGGCCATGTCTTGACTTCGGTGGAGCTGATTCCGGTTGTGTCGATTATCATGCAGGGCTTTAAATGCAAGCACTGCAAGGAGCCGATTTCACCGCGCTATCTCATTGTGGAGCTCTTGACGGGTCTGCTCTGGTTGGCCTCTTATCTGATTTTTCAAGATCAGGGGCCATGGATGGTTGTTTCAGCCTGTCTCTTGGTGTCGCTTTGCCTCATTATCGGTTATATCGATTTTGATACTCAGTACATCTCGGACTCGGTTCTGCTGGTTTTCTGGCTGAGTCGTATGGCTGTTACGTTTTTTACCAATGAGTTCAATTGGGATCTTCTCCTTTCGCTGCTAGTTGGTGCTGGCCTCTACTCTCTCATTTATTTTGGAGCCAAGGCTTATTACAAGAAAGAGGCTTTCGGGATGGGGGATATTCTCTACTTAGCTGCCCTGAGCAGTTGGTTTAGCCCCTTGAATACGCTGATTTTGGGATATGGTTCTTTCTTTGTGGCTGGAGCGATTCTCTTAATCGCAACCATCTTTAAGAAATTCAAATTTAAGTTGAAAGAAGAAGTCCCTTTTGGTCCGGCTATGAGTATCATGGCGGTCATCCTATATTTCTGGGGAGGAATCTAGGAAACCAAAAGCGACAATAGAAATGGATAGAAAAAATGTTTAGGAAGAAAAAAGTTATCATAGCATTAGCGACAGCTACTGTCCTTTCAAGCAGTATGTTGCCTGTCAGCCGCCTAGCGGCAAATGAAAAGGCCAGTCTGGATCCATCTTTAGTGCAGGTGTCAGATCAGTTTCAGGCCAAGAAAACAGGAGCAGTCGTCTTTTCAGAAGATGTAACAGTGCCAAGCACAGTGTCAGCCGATTTCATTGATAGTCGTTTGGCTGGCACGCCGATGGCTGGATTGGGAAAAGCTTTCAAAAAAGCAGAGAAAGATCATGGAGTTAATGCAATTTTTCTCGTAGGGTTGGCTATTCACGAATCGGATTACGGCCGCAGTCAGATTGCTCAGGCCAAGCACAACTTGTTTGGTTTCATGGCTTATGACTCCAGTCCTTTTTCCAGTGCAGGAAATTTCGCAACATTTGACGATGGTATAGATACCGTTGCTCGCTATCTTAGCGAGCACTATCTCAAGCCTGGCGGTCAGTTCTACAATGGTAAGAGCATGGCTGCTATCAATGTAAGATACGCATCTGACAAAACTTGGTCAAGCAAGATTATGATTCGTATTCGAAATTTTTTGAAAAAAGGTTAAGGAGGCTGGGACAATCGTGTCTCAGCTTGCTTTATTATAGAGAGAATTTCTTGGTGAGGTGAGTGATGGAGTTTTTGCTGCTCTCTGAGGCTCTAAAAATTCCTAATCATCCTCTCGGGACTAAAAAATAAAAAACTTGCTTCTGCGACATCGTCTTTTATGGCGAAAAATGACTTAATTAGGGGATTTATGAAAAGAAAGTTTGACGTAAGCGATGTTTTAAAGGAAGCCTGGGGACTGACTGTTGATTACTTTTTTGTATGGACAGCAGGGCTTGCTATCATTCAACTGCCATTTTTTATTCTGGCACTATTAATTCTATTTTTTTCTCCATTTACTTCTGGATTTCTTCCAAGTATGATTTTCTTTGGATTTCTGTGCTCTTTTATGATTGCTTATATCCATAAGTTTTCCTTGACCATGGTTCGTAATCCGCAGATGGTGCGAAGAAACTTCTGGAAGGCTGTTGGCTACAGTATTTCAGACGGCTTTTTTGGGCGTTTGCTTTCTGTGTCTATTTATGTCTTCATGTTTGTCTTGGCTATGTTACTTCTTTTTGTATACTTGAATCATATGTGGGTGCCTGGTTCAAATGTTCGGGAAATCTGGCATGCTTTGGCTATTTGGGCTGTAAATAATCAAGAAAAAATGACAAGTATACTCTTTCTGATGTTTTTGATAGCACCAATGTTTAACTTGTTATTCCATTTATTTTACAGCTATTTTGTAGCCTCTCACTTCTTCTTATTGCCCTATATTATTCAGGATACCAACTCCTCTGACAACCTTTTGCGTCCTCTGTCAGCTTTTGGCTGCTTGGGCAAGTCCTTTTCTCGTATGAATGGTCAGAGAGGGCGTTATTTACTGGTAGAGCTTGTCTTAAAGCTTATTCCTGTAGGATTGGGTCTAATAGAAATTTTGAGTTTACTTTTTGGCGATGGCGTGTCTAATATTGTGGGAATGATTGCTAGCCTGATTAATGGCTTTTTGCTGATTTATACCTTGGCAGCCCGCTCGGTTATGGCTGACATCCTGATGTCTTATGATCGGGAAATAGTTAATTTTGGAGATTAATATTTATGAAAAAATTAGAAAGGGTTTTAGGATTTAGGATAATGAACGATGAATGATGTAAAAGTAACAAGGATTTTCAGAGAAGCTTGGGTTTTTGTTACAGAATATTATTTTGTTTGGCTGAAAGGCCTTTTGCTGGTCGGAATCCCGCTTGCAACACTGGCTTGGTTTCTTTTTCCGCTGGTTTCGAGTTGGTCTTACCGGTCCATTTTAGTCTTGACCTGTTTAGCTTTTATAATTGCTTTCGGTTTTGCTTATGTCAATAAATTTGCCTTGACAGTGATACGAAATCCGCAGATGGTGAAGCTCTATTTTGGCTACGCGGTTTGGTACAGTATCTCAGATGGCTTGCTTACTCGCCTCTTTTATTCCTTCATTGTCAGTGCAGTTCAGGTCCTGATTCTGTACATGGGTTGGTCAGCAATCGGCATCAATCTTGGGGTGGCTAGTCTCTTTGCCTTTTATCGGAGGGCAGTAAGTCCAGAGGCCATTGTGATTTTCCAGTTTCTTTTTCCTTTCTTGTTCATGGTCTTTTACCTGCTCTTCACTTATCTGATTGACTCGCACTTCTTTTTGCTGTCCTATATCATTCAGGATACTAGCTCCAGAGACAATCTAGCCAAGCCGCTTTCTTTTTATGGCTGTTTGAGAAAGTCAGTCTTGCTGATGAAGGAGCGCAGGGGTCGTTATGTTCTGCTTAGCTTTTTTCTAGCATCTTTTGGTGGGCTGATTGGCTTGGGGACTCATCTCCTGATGGATCTGATAAGGCAGTATATAGGTCCCTTGCTGGGTGAGCTAGATGAGTTGCTTGGTCTGATCCAGATGATTCCTGTCCTGATTTTCAGTAGCTTTTACTGTGTATTTGTTCTGGCTGTACGGACTGTTTTTGCCAACGCCTTGATGGAAAATGACACAGAGGTGGTGGATTTTGGTGATTAATTCAGGAAGTCGAAAGTCCAGACAATAACTTTATAGAAACAGGAGGAAGGATATGAAATCCGTAACAAGAATCTTAATAACAGCTTTAGTGCTAACTGGGATTGGCTTTATCCCCCTGCCTTATCAAGTAGAGACCTTGAGACCGGCTTTGAATGCCAAAGACTTTGTCCAAGTTCAAGGAGGAACTAATCAAGGAAAAGGTCAAATCTATGTCATGGCTGTCGGTGTTTCCGATGCCCGGGTGTTCAGTCTCTTTTTGACTTTGCTGCCTAATTACAGGCTGGAAACAGAGTATGTTTCTGTGCCTGAAAACTATTTTGATAAGGAGAAGGGACGGGAAGAGCGAGAGAACAGCACTATGGGGTCTTCCCATCTCAATGCCTTGCAGGTAGCTTATCAAGCAGCTGGTCGTACTGTTGAGATTAGACATAAAGAGATTTTTGTGGATGCTGTCAGCCAAGAGACGCCGTTAGCTCAGGAGTTGCAGAAAGGCGATGTGATTTTAAAGATTGACAATCAGAGTTACACTAGCCCATACGACATTGTCGATCAGATGGAGCAGCGGCCAGTTGGCGATGTGGTATCAATTGAGTACAGCCGTAATGGTGTAATCGGTTTGGCTAGCGCTCCTGTGATTGTGGATGAGACAACTGGTAAGCCTGGTTTGGGGATTGCATTAGGTTCCAAAGCCAGTGTTGCCATGAATCCTCTGACGAAGTTTAAGAGCAACGGTGTAGCAGGTCCCTCTGGTGGACTCATGTTCAGTCTAGAGCTTTACAATCAGCTCGTGTCTGAAGACATTACCAAAGGAAAAACTATTGCTGGTACTGGAACGATTGACCACAAGGGAAATGTTGGCCGGATTGGCGGGATAGAGATGAAGGTCATGGCTGCCGATAAGGCAGGCGCTAAGATTTTCTTTGTTCCTGATGATACCATTGACGCTGATATTGCCCAGTACAATCCCAAGCTGCGCTCTAACTACCATGAGGCACTTCGTGCTTCTATCAAAATTAAGAGTAAAATGAAAATCGTCCCTGTCAAAACCTTCAACGAAGCTTTGAACTATCTCAGAGAGATGGAATAAGAGACCTTACTACTCTATGAATAGTCAATAGAAATACAAGCTCTTGCTAGTTATTTATCCGGCGAGGGCTTTTATTATAGAATTTTTTCAAATAATTGCCACCTTGGCACATAAATTCTTGCTTTCCAAATTGAAGTGTGATATATTTATAACATAAAGAGTGTTAAATATTTCTAACACCACGAAAGGAGTCTATCATGAAAAAAAGTCAAAAAACGGGTGGCCTCATTGCAATGATTGCCGCAGCTCTCTTTATTGATTTTACTGTTTTATTTGGTTCTAATCTTAGTTGGGGGCCTAAGTTGATTATTCTCGGTATTTCAGTGTTAGGTCAGATTGTAGCTATTTGGGGCTGGCTGCACATGAAACCATGGCCTCATAAGAGTCAGAAAGGTAAGGGAAGGACTATTTTTGACTTGTCTGCTAAGCTGTACACGATGCTTTTGTTTGCAGCAAGCATTTTTTATACAGTAGGGATTTGGGTTGCGACCCCAAGCGAAAGATTCGGCATTAAAGAATGGATTTTGGGAGTTGGCCTCGTTATTGAAGTGATTGTATTTTGCTTTTTTGCTTTTAAAAATATCAAGGAAACTCCAGACGAACGCTTCTATGCTAATCTAGCTAAGGCAGCTAGCTTGATGTTTGTTTTTATACTAGGCGCACTGATGATCCTAGCAGTCATCATTGGGTACATGGGTTCTCTCACTCTTTACATGGGCCAGCTCTTTATTAGCATAGCTGCCTTGATTTGCATCTTTGCGGTTGTCTATCTTATCTTAGAACGGAGAGGATAAGCATGGCCAAAGAAAGCAAGATCATCACTAATCTCAAATCTGTTCGTGAGTCCATGGGCATGACCCAGCAGGAGCTAGCCGACCGTATCGGCATGAGGCGAGAGACAATTCTGCACTTGGAAAATAACCGTTACAATCCTTCGCTGGAAATGGCTCTCAAAATTGCTCAAGTCTTCAATCTGAAAGTAGAAGACCTCTTTGAACTCAGACAGAAAGAGGAGGCATAATTCTTTTCGAGACCTGCTAGTGACATAAACGAGAATACTCTAGGCAGTTTGATGCTTAGAGTATTCTATTTGTAAATGAATCAGCATTTTTATCTTTTTCCAATAAATGCTATAATATGAGCAAGTATGTAGATTATAGAGGTATTAGGTTGGAAAATTGTGTTTATATCATTTCGGGTCCTCCAGGTGTTGGGAAAAGCAGTGTCAGTAAAGAATTAGCCTATTCTTTTAACAAGAGTGCTGTAATAGAAGGCGACATGATTTATTTAATGGTTAAAAGCGGCTTAGTAGCACCTTGGGAAGACGATGACTACTATATGGATTTATTCTGGGACAATATCATTAGCCTTACCAGTAATTTACTTGATAGAGGTATGACAGTCATCATAGAATATGTCATCTTTGAGGAACAAATCAAAAAAATTACAGATTTTTTAAAGGCTAGACAAACAAGATTAAAATACTGTGTATTGCTGGCAGAAGAAGAAAGGCTTAAAGAAAGGGATTTATCCAGAGAGGAAATAGAAAGAACGGGTGACTTATCAATCAAATCCAGAAAAGAGTTTCTAGCTAAAAATATTAATCCAGACTATTTACTTTATACGGATCATTTAGATATCAAAGAAACTATGAATGTCATAAAAACAGAAGATAGATTTTTTGTTTAAATGTCAATAAAAGAAAAAAGCCTTTGAAATCAACGTTTCAAAGGACTTTCTTTATCTCCATTATTTAACTTCTGTAAGGGTTAAATAATATCTTTTTCACAACCCTATAAACCTTGATATTATCATGTTCTGAATAATATTTTATTTTTTGAGAATGAAATCGTGATGAATTTTTAAATATTGATTTTGGTTTGATTCCAACTGGCGGAAAAGCTACTGCTCATGCCCCAGCCCTCATCGAAACAGAAGATGGTGGTTTGCTATGTGCTTGGTTTGCAGGTTCTTTTGAAGGAAGCGGCGATATTTCCATTGCAGTTTCAAAACTGGATCCAACAACCCAAGTCTGGTCTGAAGCTGTCATTGTTTCAAAAGGTGTGGATCGTTCAGAGCAAAACCCGGCCTTCTTCCGTGCACCAGATGGCTTGATTTGGTTGATTTATACATCGCAGTTGGGCCGCCAAGAGGGAAAAGACAATATGCAGTTTACTTCCATCATCATGGTTCAAAAATCATCAGATGAGGGTCAGAGTTGGAGTGAGCCAGAAGTCCTTTTCCCAGAAGAAGGAACTTTCTCTCGCCAGGCTATTCAAATTCTCAGCAATGGTCGATGGATTTTTGCTACATGGATTTGTGAAGATTTACCCGAGGGACTGACCAATGATCCAACTGAATTTCGTGTGTCTGATGATGCTGGATAAACTTGGAAAGTGGTCCGCATGCCAGATTCAGCAGGCCGTGTTCATGCTAATTTGATTGAAGTGAAGCCAGGACACTTAGTAGCCTTTATACGCAGTCGCTTTGCAGATAATGTTTATATTAGTGAATCTCATGATTATGGCGACAGTTGGACTGTTCCAGAAAAAACGGTTCTACCAAATAATAATACTAGCATCTCTGCAATCAAACTGCAAACAGGTGAAATTGCTCTTGCTTACAATGTAAATGCGACGGCTAATCCAGAGTTTGGTAAAGTTTCGTGGTCCGGATTGCGAAATCCTGTCGCTGTTTCCATCACTGAAGACTTCGGTAAAACATGGCCGATTGGACGTGTCTTTGAACAGGCAGAGGGCTATATTGGTGCCGAAAACAAGACCAACAACCTGCAATACGAATACCCAACTCTCTATCAATCCAAGGACGGCCTTCTTCATTTGGTTTATGCCCATAAAATCGCCTATGTGTCAAATATGTTCGCTTCTCACTAGAAGACCTGTTTGGAGCAAAACGTGAGACAGAAGGCCTTTATAACCCTACTTCTGGTGTGGGCGTTGAAAAATAATTTTCATTTTCTTGCAAAATAATTGAAAATTTTGCTATAATAGATGACAAATCGAGGGAGTAGCAGGCGACTTTAATCATGAGATTTGATTAAAGGTTACGATTATGTCGTCATTACGAAATTTTACATTTCCGGCATATTCTTAAACAGCGAGGCCTGTTTTTAATTAAACTGGTCTCTTTTTGTATGATTTTTTATATAAAAAGAGTCTTGTTAGCCATTTTTCCCTATTTAGAAGGAGGAGATTATTTTGTCTAAAGAACAAAATAAAGACTTATTTTACACACAAACCGCAGAAGAAGTCCTAAAGAACTTGGACTCATCTATCGAAGGTTTGTCAACTGCTCAAGCTCAAGAACGCTTAGCGACTTATGGTCGAAATGAATTGGATGAAGGGGAGAAACGAACCCTCTTGATGAAATTCCTTGACCAATTTAAGGATTTGATGATTATTATTTTGCTTGTGGCAGCGGCACTTTCTGTCATTACAGAAGGAATGGATGGCTTAACAGACGCTATGATCATCTTGGCCGTTGTTGTCCTCAATGCTACCTTTGGGGTTTATCAAGAAGGGAAAGCTGAAGCAGCCATTGAAGCTCTGAAAAATATGTCTAGCCCTATGGCCCGTGTGCGTCGTGATGGCAATGTGGTTGAAATTGATTCACGTGAATTGGTTCCTGGAGACATTGTTTTGCTAGAAGCAGGTGATGTTGTTCCAGCAGATATGCGTTTGATCGAAGCTGCCTCACTTAAGATTGAGGAAGCTGCCCTTACTGGTGAATCTGTTCCAGTTGAAAAGGATATTACCGAGACAGTTGAAGCAGAAGCCGGAATTGGTGACCGTGTGAATATGGGTTACCAAAACTCAAACGTTACTTACGGTCGTGGTACTGGAGTAGTAACAAATACTGGTATGTATACTGAAGTTGGTAAGATTGCTGATATGCTAGCCAACGCAGACGAAACGGAAACACCCTTGAAGCAAAACTTGACCCAATTGTCTAAGACTTTGACTTACTTAATCGTTGTGATTGCAGTCATTGCCTTATTAGTTGGTGTCTTCGTTCGTGGAGAACATCCTTTAAAAGCTTTAATGGTGGCGGTAGCCCTTTCGGTAGCAGCTATTCCAGAAGGTTTGCCTGCTATCGTTACAGTTATTCTGTCACTTGGTACACAAGTATTGACTAAACGGAATGCCATTATCCGTAAATTACCTGCGATTGAGACTCTCGGCTCAACTGAGATCATTGCATCAGATAAGACTGGTACTTTGACGATGAACCAGATGACAGTTGAGAAAGTTTATACAAATGGTCAGTTGATTGACGCTAAAGAAGGTTTGGATGCAAGCAATACAACGCTTCGTGTTATGAACTTTGCCAACGATACAAAAGTTGATCCAACAGGGAAATTGATTGGAGACCCAACTGAGACTGCCCTTGTACAGTTTGGTTTGGACCACAACTTTGACGTCCGTGAAGTCTTGAAGGATGAACCACGTGTGGCTGAATTGCCATTTGACTCAGACCGCAAGCTTATGTCTACTATCCATAAGGAAGCAGATGGTTCTTACTTTGTAGCCGTTAAGGGTGCACCTGACCAATTGCTCAAACGTGTGACTCGTATTGAAGTCAATGGGGAAGTTCGTCCGATCACAGAAAAAGATAAAAATGCTATCCTTGCAATCAATAAAGACTTGGCTAAACAAGCCCTTCGTGTCTTGATGATGGCTTATAAATACGTGGATGCTGTGCCAACCTTGGAATCTGAAATTGTTGAGTCTGACCTCATCTTCTCTGGCTTGGTCGGCATGATTGACCCTGAGCGCCCAGAAGCTGCAGAAGCTGTCCGTGTCGCTAAGGAAGCTGGTATCCGTCCAATCATGATCACTGGTGACCACCAGGATACGGCTGAAGCTATCGCCAAACGTCTTGGCATCATCGATCCAAATGATACAGAAGATCATGTCTTGACTGGAGCTGAGTTGAATGAACTCACTGATGAAGAATTTCAAAAAGTCTTCAAGCAATACTCAGTGTATGCTCGTGTATCTCCAGAGCACAAAGTTCGTATCGTTAAGGCTTGGCAAAATGACGGTAAGGTTGTTGCCATGACAGGTGATGGGGTCAACGATGCGCCATCTCTTAAGACAGCTGACATCGGTATCGGTATGGGAATTACAGGTACAGAGGTTTCTAAGAGTGCTTCTGATATGGTTCTTGCCGATGATAACTTCGCAACCATTATCGTAGCAGTAGAAGAAGGACGTAAGGTCTTCTCAAATATCCAAAAAACAATTCAATATCTTTTGTCATCTAATACTGCAGAAGTATTGTCTATCTTCCTTGCAACCCTCTTTGGTTGGGATGTATTGGAGCCAGTTCACATTCTTTGGCTTAACTTGGTAACAGATACCCTTCCAGCGATGGCTCTTGGTGTTGAGCCGGCTGAACCTGATGTTATGAAGCATAAGCCTCGTGGACGTAACTCAAGCTTTTTCTCAGGTGGTGTCTTGAGATCTATCATCTACCAGGGTATCCTGCAAGCAGCTCTTGTATTGGGTGTATACGGCTATGCCCTTCTCTATCCAGAGCACAGTACTTACGCTGAAATTCACGCAGATGCCTTGACTATGTCTTACTTGACTCTTGGTCTGATCCAGTTGGTACAGGCCTTCAACGTGAAGTCAGTTTACCAATCCATCTTTACAGTTGGTCCGTTCAAGAATAAGCTCTTTAACTGGTCTATCGTAGCTTCCTTCTTGCTCTTGGCAGCAACCTTGACTATTCCAGGCTTTACTCCCTTCTTCAAGCTTTCAATTTTGACTCCAACTCAATGGTTGGCGCCTATTATTGCTTCAGCCCTCATGATTGTTGTTGTAGAAATTGTAAAATTTGTACAGCGTAAATTGGGCATGGATGAAAAAGCGATCTAACGCAAGCACTGAAATGCTCTAGGCAAAAACTTTTGAAATGCTAAATTGTCAAATTAAGTTAGACTTTTCAAGTAACTCAGAAAAACTTGGTAGGGTGATTGATAATTCAATGATTTCCTAGGAATTCTATTTCTTTTATCAGCTATAGCTGATAAAAGAAATAGTAGTAAAATCCATTTGTTTCGGTAATCCATTTCGTCTTAATAAGCCATTAGAATGTTCATTGAGACCTCGTTGACCAGAACATCCTGGATCCGCAAAGAAAATATCAATGTCATGTGCATTCGAAATAGACTTCCAATTAGAAAATTCTTTCCCGCAATCAAAAGTTATTGACTTAAAAAGATGGCTGGGAACTTGAGACAACCATTGGTTGATGGAAACCTCAATATCACTTGCTTTCCGTCCATTAGTTTTCAGTGTGATGATGACTTTTGAGAGGCGTTCTACTAAGGTAATGACAGCACTTTTGTGTTTCTCGCCAACAATGGTATCCCCCTTCTAGATGACCAAATTCTGTCATAAAATTAGGATAAATAGCTGCTCTCTCACGTAAATCTCTGCGAAACGCTTGTTTTCCACGTTTTTCGCTATAACCATTTGGTTTTCTGTTGCCTTTCCAAGGGAGATCCTCTTTCTTGAAAATACCACGGTCTGCTAGTCGATAGAGAGTTCTCATAGAACAAGAAACCCTATCTGGATAAGTTCCTTTAATGACATCAAGGCTCCAATTTTGTTCTAAATGAGTTTGGATAAAATCTTTTTCTGCTTGCGTAAGCCTTGTTTTATTCCGACCACAGCGTTTCTTATTGACTTTATATCGGTTATAGTAATCATAAGCAGAGTGCCCCTCTTTCAGATAGTTGATGACAGTGTAGATTGTCTGTTTCGATCTTCCTAGTGAGTTCGCAATATCTGAAATTTTTATGTCTTCTTGATAGTAAGCCTCTATCATTACGAGTTCATTTGAGGTAAGATGAGTATAGGTCATTTATGTTAGTTCCTTTCAGACAAATGTGGTGTTTATCTGAGCCTAACATAGATGGCTTTTTCTGTCTAGCTTAATTTTACAAATTGGGAATATAAAAAAGTAAGCTCAAAAAATCTCTGTTCTTATTCTCATATCTCTCCAAACAACTTCCGTAAAATTTTCGGTGTGATACGTTGTCCTGGCCCTACGTAAGTATAGGTGTGCAGGTACATGGCAGGATTGAAGTTGAGTTCGATACAGGTGCAATTTGGTAGCTCCTTACTAGCAGGCTTGGTGTAGTCTGGGATAATCAAATCGACTCTACAGACCCAAGCCCCCATAGCAGTCGCCATATCGGCAGCTAGTTGTTTGTAACTCTCGCCCATCTGGTCAGTCATGTCAATGGAGTCGCCTCCAGTTGAGATATTAGAATTACCACGCAGAAAGGTTTGGCTACCTTCAGGCAAGACTGTATCAGGTGTGTAACCCTGCTGTTCTAACATGAGTAATTCAATATCACCCAGATTGATAATTTCAAGAGGTGAGCGATGGTCGCGACCACGCAGAGGGTCTTGGTTTTTCTTTTCGACTGAATCTCGGATGCTTGAACTTCCGTCGCCTACGACATTGGCCACGACGCGGAGCAGGACAGCCTCGCATTTTCCATCCAAGATAAAGAAACGGTACTCGGTCCCTGCCACAAACTCCTCGATTAGCACATGACTATCTTCCGAAAAGGCGATGTCTAGGGCTTTTTCATAGCCAGAAAGGCTAGCTGGCTCTTGGAAGATGGAAATGCCCAGACCGAAGTTGGTGGATTTGGGTTTGACAACAATAGCAGAGTTGGCTACTTGTCCGTAGTACCGCAAGGCATCGTCTTTGTTAGCAAATTCTGCTCCCACAGGTACTGGAAAACCAGCCTTGTCCAAAATCTTTTTGGTCACAACCTTATTAGCCATGGCCAGTGGAATTACGTAGTTATCTTTGGATGTCATATTGCCATTTTTGATGTACTCCACATGGTCACCATGCCAGAGTTTGAGAAATTGGTCTTCCTCATCTAAAATTTCTACGTTCAAGCCCAGCTGAATGGCGTCAAAGAGAATCATTTGGGTGGAGAGTTCCATGTTTTCATAGCCTTTGAGGGCATAAGGTGCTGTCCAAGCGTAGTCATGAAAGGCTTGTCCTTGTTGTTGGCCAAATTTTTCAAGGGACCCTTCTTCAACCTGCTCTGCTATTTTTCCAGAAAGGGTCAAACGTGGATCAAGAAGAGAGGCCTCCACCTCAGTGATAAGCTGGCTATAATAGTCATCCAGTCCAAAGTGGGCGGCGATGTCCTTCATGGCTGTCACGATAGGTTTGGCGTCAGCCTCTTTAGGAAGTGGTGTGTGGGGATGGCTGAGAGCGATTTGGTTGTTGAGAGTAGCAGCTACTGCCAATTCTTCGTCGACTTGCTCCATGTCGTCTAGCCACAAGAGTGCGAGTGCAAAGAGGCGGGTGGTGTCTAGTGTTTCTTGGCTGATTGCCAGTGGCTCAAAGGGGTTGAGGTCAAAGTTGCGGAACTCTAGATAGGAGATGCCCTTGGTCAAAAAGTCCCGGCTAGTCTTAGCACCGCGTAAACGGACGGCAGAGTAAAACTCTTTTTCGGCGGACAGTTGCCCAGAACCAACAGCGTTTTCGATGTCGGTCACGTATTGCTCCAGTGAAGAGAAGGAAATGTGAACATCGGGGGCATTGACATAGCCATAGTTGGAGTTACGAATCGACTGCACGCAACCAATTTCATCTGTCAAAAACCCTTTTTCTGCTAGCGAGTTTGCTCCGTAAAGGTAGGTCAAGAGCCAGCGATAACGCAAGAAGTTTTGAGCCAACTTGAGATAGAGGGTATTCTTGAAGGTCAGTAAATCATCATAGTCACTGACTTCAAAGAGCTGTTGGGTCAGATCTTTGCCGAGTTCAAAATTATAGTGAATGCCAGATATGGACTGGAGCAATTTGCCGTAGCGTTCTGCCAAACCAACTCGGTATTGATACTCGTAGTTGCTTTCCAACTGGGCAATCTGAATCTCTTCTTCTATAATCACAGGTGGCATGGATAAAGGCCAAAGATATTCTGACTTATCCATTGAGCGAATAGCCACATCGGTGATGGCCCCGAGGAAGCGACGAGCTTCCGTGGTCGACTGTGCTACCGGTGTAATGAGCTCTAGTTGAGGTTCGCTATAATCTGTCTGGATATAGGGATGGAAACTTCGAGAACCCAATTTTTCAGGGTGTGGCGTTTGAGTGACACGGCTTTCAGTACTGATTCGTAGAGATTCGCGCTCCAGACCAAAGGTAGCTTGTAAGATGGGAGTATTTGGGGATAATTTTTGAAATACGTTTGATAGGTTCATGATTGGGCCTCGAAATAATTAGTTTCTCTATTATTTTTTTATCAGTTTGTTAAATAAACTCAACTTTCTGCTACGGAGATGGAGAAGGAAATGCTCGAACGAATTGACTATTCACTTGCTTTTTAAATCTCTTAATTTAAGCAATTTTTTTAAAAGAGGTAGTATCATTTAGCTGCATAAAGGAGGTACTCTATGTTTATATTCGCTTTTCCAGGTATGGGAAAAACAACGTTAGCAAAATGTGATTCTAGGGTTGTGGATTTAGAGATGTCTGATATTAAGTACGATAATTCGTATGTCAGTCATTTGACAAAGGAAGAGCGTAAGTCCGTATCTCGGCCAATCAAGGACAAAAATTATAAACAAATTTATATTCAAAAAGCTATGGATTTACATCAGGAAGGAAAAATAGTGCTAGTTTCTCTGACTTTTTTGTTTAGAATGTTACTGACTGTTATTATCCGTGAGCAAGTTCCGTTTCATATATATATTCCACACCCTTCTCTCAAAGAAGAATACCGCCAGCGGTATATACGTCGTGGAAATAATGCACGCTTCATTTTTGAAGTAATGCTTATTTGGTATTTTAGCTTGATTCCGATAGTATTATTGTCAAAAGTATTCCCCCAATGGATAACGGTGACAAAAACTGGAGAAACGCTTTCGGATTATAAATTCGGAGAGATAAATTGCAAGAATAAGTCCAAATTTTATTGAATTTCACTCGTGAACGCCTCCTAAGCTGGTTTATAACCTAGACATTTATGTGGACACTGATTAATGGCATCTAGCGCTACAGTTAGCTCTTCTACCAAGGGATAACAGGCAAACTCTTTTCCTCTGTCAGATATAAAGGTCTTTAGAAAGTCTTTGGGTATCAACCTACACAGTTCTTGAATGGCTGAGAACATAGATTTTGAAGAGCGGTCAGGTATCTTAAAGGCTAAGTACAAACGTGTCTTTCGCTCGACAAAAGTTGCCAAACACCCTTTATTCTTTCCGCGAGAGGAGACGACCGTATTCAATTCCCAATGGCCGACTGTTTCTCTCGTTTTGACTTCTTTAGGACGTTTGGAAATAGAGGTGTCAATGGTAAATTTTCCTCGTGTTTCTAGAGGCAATCGACTTTTCCCTTTACGTCTTAAAACCGTCCCTGCATAACAGTTATAAACGATTTTAAAGGACACCATGGTCTTTTTTTCAAGTTTATAAGGCCCACAAATTTGTTCTGGAGACCATGAAGATTGTAATCGTTCATCAATTCAGGAGCCCAACTCGATTTTCTTCCCTTCTGCTTAGTCAGTTTCTCATAGTGTGTTTGTGCTACTTGTGCGAAGTAAGTGTCATTACAAGGCCTTAATTCTCTTGAAAGGGTTGATTTGTGAACTCCTAATTTTCTTGCTATTTGGATTGGTTTGAGGCATAATTCTAGGTAAGTCTCTATCTTAATTCGTTCAGTTATGGTAAGGTGGTGGTAGCTCATAGATTTCTCCTGTGTTCTGATCAGTGTGGTTACTTACAGTTTACACGAGGTTGAACTCTATGAGTTTTTTGAGCATTATATTTTACAACTTATCACTAAGGATGTAAAATAAAATCATGGTTAAGGATGAACTTCTTAAACAAAAAATATTTTTCGAGGTAAATAACGATGTCAACACTTAAAGAACAAGCTATTAACTATCTTAACGCAGTATTTAACGAAAAAGATCTTGCAAAAGTTGAAACTTTTTGGAAAGACGATATGATCCAACACAACCCAAGCATGCCAAATGGTTTGGATGTCCTTCGTGGATTTATCACATCAGAAGACAACCAAATTTCTTATGAACCAGGTATTGCTATGGAAGAAGGTAATATCGTTGCAGTGCATGGTCGCTATTCAAACTGGTTTGGAAAAACAATGATTGCGGTAGATTATTTCCGTGTTGAAGATGGAAAATTTATTGAACATTGGGATGTCATGCAAGAAGAGGTTCCAGCTAGCGAAGCAGTGAATGGCAATGCCATGTTTCCAATTAAGTAATGAAAGGGAGTAAAAGCAGATGAAACTTGAAGGTAGAACAGCTGTAGTACGTTTTGAAACAGGGTTTCAATTTCAATTAGAATACTTGGCAGACAATAAGATGACTTGGACTAGCCTTGCTGAAGATGGTTTGGGAAGTGAGACAGATAGGATTTATACAAAGGAATTGACAGATGACCTTATCAGTGTTAGCTGGATTGAGTCAACTGGAAATTCTATCACACATCATATCAATCTTGCAGAAGGGACAGTTTGGGCGTTCATGTCTTGGAATGATCCAGAAGCCTTTGGACAACGACAAACATTGACGCATTCAGGCACATTTGAATTTATTAATTAGGAGAAATACAATGGCACAAATCACAATTTTTGGACAAGGAAATATGGGACAGGCAATTGCTAGTCGTTTTGAAAAAGCTGGCAATACAGTTAATTTCATTACAAAAGACCAAGAAGCAGCTTCTTTTGGGGAGATTGTTGTCTTGGCAGTCCCTTATGGGGCAATTGAGGGCATTCTTTCAACTTATGCTAGCCAATTGGCAGGAAAAATTATAATTGATATTAGCAATCCAGTTAATTTTGATACCTTTGATGATCTAGTAGTTCCAGCTGATTCTTCAGCGGCTGCACTGATTCAAGAAAAATTGCCAACTAGTTTTGTTGTGAAAGGATTTAACACGACCTTTGGAGCAAGCTTGGCGACAGGAAAAGTAGCAGATCAAGCTATGACGACGGTTTTACTAGCCTCAGATCATGCTGATGCCAAGGCAAAAATTGAAGAAGTTTTGTCTGGAAGTGACCTTCGTGTCAAAGATGCAGGTAGTTTGAAACGCGCTCGTGAATTAGAAGCCATGGGCTTTTTACAAATCAGCTTAGCAGCGAGAGAACAAGTTTCTTGGACAGGTGGCTTTGCAGTTCTAGATTAATGAGCTTGGCAATAGAGGTAAAATTTGTCAACTTATTGGATGAAAAATAGAAATGAGTTTGGGACAAAAAGATTTCGATTTTTGAAAATCTTTACTATTAAGCTATTTAAATAAATGGTTTAAATTAATAAAAAAGCGACCAAACGAAGTTTTCTGGTATTTAAACTTCCTACAGCCAACTGTACTGTTGGCTTTTGTTCATGAGGAAGCCAAGAACACTATCGCTCAAGCTCTTGCAGCTAGCGACCTAGCGGTCAAAGACGCAGGCAGCCTGAAACGGGCACGTGAATTGGAAGCAATGGGTTTCCTACAAATCAGCTTAGCGGCTCGTGAACAAATCACCTGGACTGGTGGTTTCGCAATCTTAAACTAATTAAATAATAAACACAATTAAACTAAAAGGAGAATAATTATGACAAACACATTTCCACCTATCGGACACACATACAAAGCACAATTTGGCGACCTAGCTTATCATCTCAATTTTGATGTAGATGGTAAAACAATGACTTTTTCAAGCGTCGGTGATGCTGCACCTGTTGCTGAAGCGGTTGTGACTGTTACTTATACAGCAACAGAAGTTGCAGACAAGGTCTTCATGGTTACTTGGTCAGAGCCAGACGGTTCTACCGTTACTCACGTAGAAGATTTCAACCAAGACATTGTCTATACCAACATTACTCTACCAGACAATCAGTTCCTTAACTACAAAGGAACCTTTACAAAATTAAGCTAATAGGAGGAATACAATGACTACGCTAATCACAGGCGTTACAGGTGGACTCGGTGCTGCCATCTTGGAAAACCTTTCAAAATCTGTACCAGCTTCAGACATTGCCGTTTTAGTCCGTTCTGCAGAAAAAGGGCAAGTGTTTAAGGAAGCAGGCTATGATGTGCGGATTGGAGATTACTCTGATCAGTCAGTCTTAGAAAATGCCTTTGCTGAGATTGAGACACTGATGTTTGTTTCTGGTGCCCCAGGTCAAGCCACCCCTCGTGAAGTACAGCATCAAAATGTTATCGCTGCAGCCAAGATGGCTGGCGTCAAAAACATTGTCTACACCAGTATAACCCGTGCGGATACTTCCGCAGCGGTTCTAGCCCCTGACCACAAGGCCACTGAAATTGCCCTCCAGGCTTCTGGTCTCAATGTCAAGGTCCTGCGCAACAACTGGTACGTAGAAAATGAAATAGAAACTGTTCGTGCAGCTCTCGCCGGTCAGCCCTTTGTCCACGCTGGTGGAAAAGGCAAGGTTGGTTGGGCAGCTCGCCGTGACTACGCTGAAGCGGCAGCGCATGCACTAACGCAAGACTTTGACGGCTACCAAGTCTATGAATTGGCTGGAAAAGCTGTGACCTATGCTGACTTTGCTAAGGCTGCTCAGGCAGCGACTGGTAAAGACTTCCAAGTCCTCTCCGTTAGCCTCGAAGACTACAAAAAAGGCTTGGCTAAAGCTGGACTTCCTAAGGAAGCTATCTTTGTCCTCTCAGCCATCCAAGCAGACATCGCAGATGGTCAATTGGATATTGCTGACAGCGACTTGGAAAACCTGCTCGGTCGCCCACAAACTGACCTAGTAACTGCCATTAAAGAATTGCTATAAAAGTCAAGACAGACTTGCGTCTGTCTCAGAATGAAGACAAACATCGATTTTGATGTTTGTCTTTTTTATATGGCTCTTTGTCAAATAGTGTTGATGAAGAAATTTAGGAAGGGGAGTTTGGGACAAAAGGATTTCAATTTTTAAAAATCTTAATTATTAAGCCCTTCAAATCTATAATTAAATGCGAAAAGCGAACGAAGCAGAATTCTGATTACCAGAAAACTAGTTTTGTTCGCTTTTTATATTTGAGGTTGGACTTTTGTCCCAGACTCATTTTGCTTTGAAATGAACAGTTGATCTATGTTTTCCCCAATTATATACTATAATTGAAAGTAAACTGTGTCATAGGAATAAATCTCTTTCTAGTAATGTTTTGCAACTCTACTATAATGGATTTATTCCTTTTTGTGTTTACACAACTTATTTTACAATACCTCTACCAACAGCTCTATCTAAATCTTTCTTTTTAATCAAAATTTTAAAATTGCCTAATTTATAGAATATAAGTTTCGTAATAAAATTTTAATCTTTTTGTATAATATTGTATATTACACCCAATTTGTAAAATTAAGCTAGACAGAAAAAGCCATCTATGTTAGGCTCAGATAAACACCACATTTGTCTGAAAGGAACTAACATAAATGACCTATACACATCTTACCACAAACGAGCTTGTAATGATAGAGGCTTACTACAAAGAAGGTATAAAAGTTACAGATATTCTAAAAGCTCTTGGAAGATCAAAACAGACCATCTACAATGTCATCAACTATCTGAAAGAGGGGCACTCTGCTTATGATTACTATAACCGATATAAAATCAATAAGAAACGCTGTGGCAGGAATAAAACAAGGCTTACACAAGCAGAAAAAGATTTTATCCAAACTCATTTAAATCTAAGCTGGAGCCTTGATGTCATTAAGGGAGCTTATCCAGATAGGATTTCTTGTTCTATGAGAACTCTCTATCGACTAGCAGACCGTGGTATTCTAAAGAAAGAGGATCTCCCTTGGAAAGGCAAAAGAAAACCAAATGGTCATAGCGAAAAACGAGGAAAACAAGCGTTTCGCAGAGATTTACGTGAGAGAGCAGCCATTTATCCTAATTTTAAGACAGAATTTGGTCATCTAGAAGGGGATACCATTGTTGGCGAGAAACACAAAAGTGCGGTTATTACTTTGGTAGAACGCCTCTCAAAAGCCATCATCACACTGAAAACTAATGGACGGAAAGCAAGTGATATTGAGGTTTCCATCAATCAATGGTTGTCTCAAGTCCCCAGCCATCTCTTTAAGTCGATAACTTTTGATTGTGGGAAAGAATTTTCTAATTGGAAGTCTATTTCGAATGCGCATGACATTGATATTTTCTTTGCGGATCCAGGCTGTCCTGGTCAAAGAGGCCTCAATGAACATTCTAATGGCTTATTAAGACGAAATGGATTACCGAAACAAATGGATTTTACTGCTATTTCTCAAAATTATTTATCAGCTATCGCTGATAAAAGAAATAGAATTCCTAGGAAATCTTTAAATTATCAAACACCATACCAAGTTTTTCTGAGTTACTTGAAAAGTCTAACTTAATTTGACAATTTAGCACATAAAAGATTACTGTATGCTATAATTCACCTTGTGTAGTAGTATTTTGTACTATTATACAATATAGAACATTATAGGACATTTTATTCTATCTCTATAAAGTAATAAAGGAGTGTAAGCCCATGGAAAATGTTGTTATCTCAATTTTTCATATTGAAAGTGAAGCCTTTCAGGCCTTTTCAGAATTAAAACAATTTAGTCAAACTGAAAATACAAAATTAGCTCAGGCTTCAATTGTAAAAGCTGAAAATGGTGTTGTTAACGTCAAAGATAGCTTTGATTTGATGAATTCCCTAGGAGATGATTATTTCGAAGGCGGATTAATTGGTAGTTTAATCGGAATTTTAGGTGGACCACTAGGTGTTCTCTTTGGTTTTGCTGCTGGTGGAGCAATTGGCGCCTCCGTTGGTTCAGACAAAGAATTGATTAATTCGGCATTAATTACAACCGTTAGTAAAAAGTTGACTAATGGCGAAGTAGCTATTATTGCACTTGTACAAGAAATTGATGAATCTGTTTTAAATGCTATTTTTGAAAAGTATCAGGTTCACATTGCTAGGTGGGATGTCGCTACTGTTGCGGCAGAAATAGAGTCAGCTCTCAAAATTCAAGAAGATTTAGAGCATCAAGCTAAAGCTCGCTTAATTGCGGATAAAAAAGAAGCTCGTCGTGAAAAATTTGATAAATTGAAAGCTAATATTAAAGAGAAATTTTCGAAAAAAAATTAACAGACTGAAGAGTCTGAGGTAAAAAGATTTCGATTTTTGAAAATCTTTACTATTAAGCTATTTAAATAAATGGTTTAAATTAATGATAAATTGCAAGAATAAGTGCAACATTTACTTGAACTCATCCTCTAGAGCTTCACAAGCGGTTCTGTAAGCTAAACATTTTCGTGGTCGGTGATTGATCTCATATAAAGCCTTGTTCAAAGCCTCATCAGAGATAGCGGCTAAATCTGTTTTCTTTGGGAAATATTCTCTTAGTAAGCCATTTGCATTTTCATTGCTTCCTCTCTGCCAGGATGAATAGGCATCCGCAAAGAAAAAGGAAATTCCTAAGTTTTCTACCAGAGGATAGCAGGCAAACTCTTTTCCCCTGTCTGAAGTGAAGGTTTTAAGAGCCTCTTTTGGAAATAGCTTACAAAGTTGCTCGATGGCTGAAAACATGGATTTGGCTGTTCTGTTTGGTATCTTGAAAGCTAAGTAAAAACGAGTTTTTCTCTCTAGAAAGGTCGCTAGACACCCCTTGCTTTTGCCTCTGGAAGACACCACAGTATCAAGTTCCCAGTGACCAAAAGTTTCACGATTCCGGACCTCTTTAGGACGTTTGGCATTGACGTGCCAATCCTAAATGTCCCACGTGTTTCTTTGGGTTGTCGAGTTTTTCCTTTACGACGAAGGACGCTCAAATCCAGATTAATCAAACCAGCATAGAGCCAGTTATAGATGGTTTTAAAAACTACCATAGGCCTTTGTTCAAGCTGATAGCGGCCACAAATCTGTTCAGGCGACCAGGAGGATTTTAAACCGTTCTCAATTTCCTTTTTCAACTTTGGTGTCAAACGAGACTTCCGACCTTTTTGTCTAGCCCTGAGGTCATACTGTTCCTGTGCTAAGGTAGCGGAATAACCATTTTGGCATCGTCTTAACTCTCTTGAAATGGTAGACTTATGGACGCCAAGTTTACTTGCAATTTGGCAAGGTTTCAAAGCTAATTTCAAGTAGGTTTCTATCTTTATTCTGTCAGTTATGGTAAGATGGGAGTAGCTCATAGATTTCTCCTGTGTTCTGGTCAGTGTGGTTACTTACAGTTTACACCAATGAAACGCTATGAGTTTTTTGTTGCACTATATTTTACAATTTATCAAATAAAAAAGTGGTTGATACTTGCTAGAGATTGATATAGAGCCTACTTAGACTTTTCTAAAATGAAGTCTTATCAAACCAGATCTTACGATTTGTAAGTAAAAGAACAAATAACAAAAAGAGGAGCTTCACACTAAAGTTCCTCTTCTTTTAAATATCCGAATCATTATTCTTATTTCAAAAAAGGTAGTGATTCGGTTGATTTATATTGCAATGTAGTGAAATTTAGAATTTCAAAAATCGCTTTAAATCAAGATTCCTAAAGTCTAGTGACGTGTAGTGAATCCCTATTTAACCTCTGTAAACACAACGTGCTTGCGAAGTTTTGGTGAGTATTTCTTCAATTGAAGACGGTCTGGTGTGTTGCGTTTGTTTTTAGAAGTAAGGTACAAGCGTTCACCAGATTCTTTGTGTTCAAGTGTGATATTTACGCGCATGGTAGCTCCCTTCTATTATTCTGCTGCAGCAGCTTTGGCAATCTTACGGCCCTTGTAGTATCCTTTAAGGGATACACGGTGAGAGCGTGAGTAATCACCAGTAGTTTCGTCAAAAGTTACAGTTGGAGCTGTCACTTTGTAGTGAGTGCGGCGTTTGTTCTTCTTCGCTTTGGAAGTGCGACGTGCAGGTACTGCCATTGTTTGTTTCTCCTTTTAGTTTGTGAATTCGATTCAATTTGATGATTTTCATCAACTTTAACAGTATAACAAAACTTTTTTGTAAAGTAAAGTTACTTGACAGATTTTTTTCTTCTTTTTGAGAAAAACCTGAGCTTCTAGTTTTCTTCTTTTTGCTTGATAGGAAAAAGTTTCAAATTCGCCTCTATATTTTTCCAATCTTCTGAAAATTTAAAAATTTTCCTCTGTAAAATACAGCCTAAGTGTGGTATAATAAAGCACAAAGATTACTGTAATGAAAGGGAAAGCTATGACAGATAAGGATATTCGTCACAGAAGTAAGATTTATGACAGCATGGTTAAATCTCCTAACCGTGCCATGCTTCGCGCGACGGGGATGACTGATAAAGATTTTGAAACGCCTATTGTTGGGGTGATTTCCACTTGGGCGGAAAATACACCTTGTAACATCCATTTGCATGACTTGGGCAAGCTGGCCAAGGAAGGCATCAAAGCAGAGGGCGCTTGGCCAGTTCAGTACGGAACTATTACGGTTGCGGACGGGATTGCCATGGGAACGCCAGGGATGCGCTTCTCTCTGACCTCACGCGACATCATCGCAGACTCCATTGAGGCTGCCATGGGCGGGCATAACGTGGATGCCTTTGTAGCTATCGGGGGCTGTGATAAAAATATGCCAGGCTCCATGATTGCCATTGCCAACATGGATATTCCTGCTGTCTTTGCCTACGGCGGAACAATTGCACCGGGGAATCTGGACGGCAAGGATATTGACTTGGTTTCTGTCTTTGAAGGAATCGGGAAATGGAACCATGGTGACTTGACAGCTGAGGAAGTGCGCCGCATTGAGTGTAATGCCTGCCCTGGTCCTGGTGGCTGTGGCGGTATGTATACGGCTAATACCATGGCGACGGCTATTGAAGTTCTGGGCATGAGTCTGCCAGGTTCTTCTTCTCACCCTGCTGAGTCTAAGGACAAGCAAGAGGATATCGAAGCGGCGGGTCGTGCTGTTGTGAAAATGCTGAAAATGGGGCTGAAGCCGTCTGATATCTTGACACGTGAAGCTTTTGAAGATGCAATCACAGTGACCATGGCTCTGGGTGGCTCGACCAATGCTACTCTGCACTTGCTGGCCATGGCGCATGCGGCCAATGTTGAGCTGACGCTTGATGACTTCAATGTCATTCAAGAGAAGGTGCCGCATTTGGCTGACTTGAAACCATCCGGTCAGTATGTCTTCCAAGACCTTTATGAGGTCGGTGGAGTGCCGGCTGTGATGAAGTATCTATTGGCGAACGGATTCCTGCATGGCGACCGTATTACTTGTACAGGTAAGACGGTGGCAGAGAATCTGGCAGAATTTGCTGATCTGACACCAGGTCAAAAGGTTATTATGCCGCTTGAAAATCCAAAACGTGCAGACGGTCCGCTTATCATCTTGCATGGTAATCTGGCTCCAGATGGTGCTGTTGCTAAGGTTTCTGGTGTTAAAGTACGCCGTCACGTGGGACCAGCTAAGGTCTTTGACTCAGAAGAAGCTGCTATTGATGCGGTACTAGCCGATGAAGTGGTCGATGGCGATGTGGTTGTAGTTCGTTACGTTGGACCAAAGGGTGGCCCTGGTATGCCAGAAATGCTGTCACTTTCTTCTATCATCGTAGGGAAAGGTCAAGGAGACAAGGTAGCCCTTCTGACCGATGGTCGCTTCTCAGGCGGTACTTACGGCTTGGTTGTCGGACACATTGCTCCAGAAGCCCAGGATGGTGGTCCGATTGCCTATCTTCGTACAGGCGATATGGTCACGGTTGACCAAGATACCAAGGAAATTTCTATGGCGGTCTCTGACGAAGAGCTGGCGAAACGTAAGGCAGAAACGACTATTCCACCGCTTTATAGTCGCGGGGTACTTGGTAAATATGCTCACATGGTATCCTCTGCCGCTAAAGGTGCTGTTACTGACTTCTGGAAACCAGAAGAAACAGGTAAGAAATAGCCTATATATGACAAAAGAGAGGCTGGGACAAAAGTCCAACCTCAAATATAAAAAGCGAACAAAACTAGTTTTCTGGTAATCAGAATTCTGCTTTGTTCGCTTTTCGCATTTAATTATAGATTTGAAGGGCTTAATAATTAAGATTTTTAAAAATTGAAATCTTTTTGTCCCAAACTCTTGATATTTTTAATATAGAAGCACTTAACACTTTCTTATCTAGGACTGATCCCCAAGGCAATGCGGCCGAAACGGCTGATACGGGTGATTTTCCAAGCAGGAGACCAAGTAACCTCGACAGAGGCACTTTCAATCTCCTCAATTTTCTTAAGAGAGTCCATGATGGCGATGGGTAGGCTTTCAGCACAGTCGCAGGCTGTATCGGTAAAGGTCATGACAACCTTGCAGTGGCCGTTTTCGTCTAAGTTAATTTCATAAATCAGCCCTAAGTTATAGACATCCAGCTCTACATCCGGATCGTAAATACGCTCGAGCTTCTCCACCAATTTATCCTGAATGGCAGCTGCTCGGTCATTGATTTTGATATCGTCTCTCATGGCTATCCCTTTCTATCTCAGTTAAATTGTTTTTATTTTCTCACAATTCAGATTTTTTTTCAAGCTATTTTGGAATATGAAAACGGATTTAGTTCTTCCAAATGAAAAATCCCTTTCAGACTCCTCAAAATGGCGGACTTATGATAGAATATAAGTACTAAAGAAGGCGGAGGTCAGAAGATGAAATTACAAAAACCTAAAGGAACTCAGGACATTCTTCCTCAAGAATCAGCCAAGTGGCAGTATGTAGAAGACTTTGCCCGC
Organism: Streptococcus sanguinis; assembly: GCA_013378335.1. Classification (NCBI taxonomy): domain Bacteria; kingdom Bacillati; phylum Bacillota; class Bacilli; order Lactobacillales; family Streptococcaceae; genus Streptococcus; species Streptococcus sanguinis. Next base: position 2,246,408 of record CP040556.1, on the reverse strand, counting down.
AAGACATTTAAAAAATACAATTACGGCGAAATCCGCACGCCGATTTTTGAGCACTATGAAGTCATTAGCCGCTCGGTCGGGGATACGACAGACATTGTGACCAAGGAAATGTATGACTTCTATGACAAGGGCGACCGCCACATCACGCTGCGTCCAGAGGGGACAGCGCCCGTGGTGCGTTCTTATGTAGAGAATAAACTTTTTGCTCCTGAAGTGCAAAAGCCTGTCAAAGTCTACTATATGGGCTCTATGTTCCGCTATGAGCGGCCTCAGGCTGGCCGTCTGCGGGAGTTTCATCAGATTGGAGCAGAGTGCTTTGGCTCTAGCAATCCTGCTATAGATGTAGAAATGATTGCCATGGCTGCTCAATTTTTCAAGGATATTGGTATTACTAATGTCAGCTTGGAGCTTAACTCGCTGGGAAATCCTGAGAGCAGAGCTGCTTACCGTCAGGCCTTGATTGACTATCTGACTCCGCTGAAGGCTAGCCTATCAGCAGATAGCCAACGCCGCTTGGAGGAGAATCCGCTGCGCGTGCTGGATTCTAAAGAGCCTGAGGATAAGGTGGCTGTAGAGGGTGCACCGTCTATTCTGGACTATCTAGATGAGGAGAGCAGTACCTACTTTGCGGCTGTTCGCTCCATGCTGGAGACCTTGCAGATTCCTTATGTCATCAATACCAACATGGTCCGTGGATTGGACTACTATAATCATACGATTTTCGAGTTTACAACTGAGGTGGCAGGCAGTCAGCTGACCATTTGTGCTGGTGGCCGTTATGATGGGCTGGTTGCTTACTTTGGTGGTCCGGAGACGCCAGGTGTTGGCTTTGGTATGGGCTTAGAACGCCTGCTTCTGGTGCTTGATAAGCAAGGAGTAGAGCTGCCGATTGAAACCGCTCTGGATGTTTATGTAGCTGTTTTAGGAGCAGGTGCCAATGGCAGAGCATTGGAGTTAGTGCAGGCGCTCCGCGCACAAGGATTTACAGCAGAGCGGGATTATCTAGACCGCAAGCTCAAGGCTCAGTTTAAGTCAGCTGATATCTTTAAGACCAAAACTCTTATCACCTTGGGTGAAAGCGAAGTGGAGAGCGGTCAGGTGACTGTTAAGAACAATCATAATCGTGAGGAGCTTACTGCTAGCTTAGACCAAATCCAAGAAAACTATCAGCTTATTTTTGAGAAATTGGGGTTTTAAAGGCTTGAGTCCAACAGGCAAAAACGGTATAGTATCAGGTGTTTGAACGAATTTAGTTGACAACATGTCAATATGTTTTCTAAAAAAATATCTTTAAAAGCTTGAAACATAAAGTGATTATTGATATAATGTACTCGTTATATAAATTTGCTAAAGGAGAAACAACTATGGCACAAATTAAATTGACTCCAGAAGAACTTCGTACATCTGCAAACAGATACACTGAAGGTTCTGAAAATGTAACTCAAGTTTTGTCTACATTGACTAATGAACAAGCAATTATTGCTGATAACTGGGATGGTTCTGCATTTGATAGCTTTGAAGCACAATTCAACGAATTGTCTCCAAAAATCAAAGAATTTGCACAATTGCTCCAAGATATCAATGCTCAGTTGATTAAAGTTGCTGACATCGTTGAGCAAACTGACCAAGATATCGCTGCACAAATTCACTAATTTTGTTATAACGGCTTTAGGAAGGCAAGAGCCTTCCTATTTTTATAAAGATTAAAAATGAAAAAATGGCAGTTTCTTTCATGTTTGATAAGAAAATCGCTGCAATGTAAAGGCAAGCTCTGACAATCTGAATCAATATCTGAATTAGACTGTTAGAGCTGTTTGTGTCTTTCTGTGTGCTCTTTTATGTAACAATAAACTAAAAAAATTAAAAAGAAAAAGAAATTTACATCCATGGGAAATAAAAAATTACTTAAGTATATAGGAAACGTTGTTTTAGTTATCGCCTTGCTGGCTGCAGTAGTGACGCTGAATGTCGCAGTGCAAAAGAATACAAGTAGTGCTAAAGACAGCAAGATTAAGACGGATCAAAAGACTAAACTGAATGTTGCAGTCGTAAATGAAGATCGGGCTGTTAAGGTTGACAAGAAAGAGTACAATCTTGGTGCTAGCTATGTCAAGAATCTGGAACGAGATGACTCTCAGAACTGGTATATTGTGACGCGTGGAGCTGCGGATACTGGTCTCGAAAATGGGAAATACCAGCTGGTTGTGACCATTCCAAGTGACTTTTCAGAGAAAGTGCTAGATGTCAATGCTATCAGCGCAGATCGGGCAATCGTCACTTATAAGGTCAATGCTGCTGGAAATCAGCAGATTGAAAATGAAGCTAATAATCTAGCTAAGGATATTATCGCGGATTTGAATAGTCAGTTGGTTGATATGTATATGGCTAGCATCCTGAGCAATCTTTATACAGCCCAGCAAAATGTGCAGGCTAGTTCAGAGGTGCAAATTACCAATATTGGCAATTATCGTACCAACTTGTTGGACTCAGCTATCGGGTCTAAGAATATCTTCCCAACGTTGGTTAGTATGTCTGCCTCATCTGTCGAAGCCAATAATTCTCTGAAGACGACTCTGGAAAGCTATGCTAAGGCTTTCGATGACTTGGATACCTCTCAGGCGACTTATGGAAAGAATTTTGATAGTCTTCTCAAACAGCGTGCGGATGATCAAATCAACTATGCTGCTTTTATGAAGCAACTGATGGAAATGGATGAAAAAGTTGTCCATAATGATACTCAAAAACTCTACGCTAAGTTAGAAGAAACACAAAACGATTTCACTAAACAGCTTGGCCCAACCGATGAAGTAAAAGATGTTGATGCTGATAATGTCAGTAAGCAATTAGCGGATTTGGAATCTGCCTTGGAAGCAGAACGTGGTCAATTAGATGTCCATAAACAGCAGATTCAGGGCTTTGTTGATAGTAAATTAAGGACCTACTATGGTGTTGAAGAAGGCAAGCCTATTACTCTTAGCGCAGTTTTTGGAGATGCTTTAACAAGCTATGAAGCATCCTTAAGAACCCAAATAGCTGAAACAGTAAAAACTTTGCCAGCTTCTCCAATAACAGAGGTCAAATACGGATTGTCAGTCCCTGCAATTGACTATTCTACTATTTCGCAATTTGGAACGCCGCAAGGAAATGGAGCTGCTGATTTAGCAAATCTTGCGGCGATTGCAGATCAAGCGGCTAGTTCTGCCAGCGGTCAGGTCAATGCTCAGACTGGTAGCAAGGCTACAGTATCAGTTCAACCGCCAGCAGGTGTAACGGTTCAAACTATTACTTACAATAGTGAACCTGTAACAAATGGTCAGGAAATTACTTTAGCTGAAAATGCTAAGTTTACTGTTCAATTCAGTGTGGATAATGCTGCGGCAGCTAGCTCAGTTGATAGTTCCATTGACATTTCTCTGAATGGCATTACAGCTACGAGCGTACCCGTGAATGTACAGGCTGCGCAGAAAGCAGCTGCAGACTACGGAGCAAAGGTTCAAGAGATTGCGTCTAATTACCAACGAGCTGAGTCTTTAATCCAGGCTTATAATTCTTTTGTTGAGTTAAAAAATAAAGATATGTCTGAATCCCTATCTACCCTTTTGATAAATGCTATTAATTCGAATCTAGATAGCTATCAAAATAGCTTGTCTAAAAGTAACGATGGTAAGAGTCAAGGGGTTAAAGAAACCTTGGATGAAACGATTAATAACTTGAAAAACAAGATAGAAGACGTCAAAGGGACCAATTCAGAACTCGCAACTGAGATTGATAAACAGCTCAATCTTTACAAAGATGTACGAGAGAAATTGAAAGGCATCTCAACTTCTCGGGAAACTTCTACTAATGCACTGAATAAGACCGACGCTGATCTGTCATCTCTGAATTCAGAATTCTCATCCTTGCTGTCTTCGACTTCTGGCGTTAAGTCGTCATCTCAGACTAACGTACAAGCTGCAGATAGTGTCAACCAAATCTTTAGCAGTTTCAATCGTGAGCTGGAAAACGCGCAGGGGACAACCGAAAAACTGTCTGCAAATGCTGAAAGCTTGATGGGGCAATTCAATAAGGAATTGGAAGATAATGGCAACTTTGTGGAGTCTTTTGTCAAGGTTCTTAATAATGCCTATGAGAATGGTGTTCCTAATGAAGTATTGCTGGACTTCTTATCGAATCCAGTTGCTCAGTCTTCTTCATCAATCAAAGCGACTGTCAATGTATACCGTCCATTTACTTGGATCCTCTTGTTGGGGATTGTCAGTCTCTTTACGGCCTATCTCTTTGCAACGCAAAATATTGTGCGCAAGGTTAAAGACCGCTTTAAACTTAATAAACTACAAGATACAGATATTACGACTGTGGGCATTCTAGGCTTCCTGTCTCTGACGATTGGGCTAGTTATTGGGATTGTCTCCAGTATGCAGCTTCACATCGGCAAGGAATATGTACCGTCTTGGGTCTTGTTGATTGTGGTTGCTAGCTTTGTCTTGATTCAGGGGCAGTATTTGATTCTCAAGCACTTGCGCGTGATGGGTATGGCCTTAGCCTTCTTCATGATTATTAGCTTTGTCTACCTGTCTAATGCTATTGGTACAACGGCTACCTTAACTGGCTTCCCAGCCTTTATCAAGAGTTTGAACCCCTTGTCTGTGCTAGAAGGCATGCTGTCAGGTTACTTTGACGGCAAGACCACTGGCTTCTTTGCCATCTTTGGTCTGGTTGTCTTGCTGGCTCTGCTGATTGCAGCTAATATCTTTATCAAGACTAGAACATTAAAAACTGAGGAAGTTTAGAAGAGTATGAAAAGAATTCTGTTTTTATTCCTACTCCTAAGTTCATTTGCGGTGACGGCTGTTGCCGCAGATGAGCTAAAGGATAATCGTCTGCAGATAGATAATTCGCGGATTGAAAAAGAGCAAGAACTGAACTTTGGTGCACAATCGGAAGGCACCAAGTCTCTTTTCGTTGCTGAGAATCAGGAAAAAATTCAGGAAATGAAGCAGTATCAAAATAAACAGTTGGCCACAGAAGCGGGACAACTGTTTTCTGCTATACAGGGGCCGACGGATATTTACCATTCCAAGGAGCTTTTTCAGCCAGGAACGGAAAAATTGTCCAAGCTGCAGACGAGTTTGAAGAGCGATGAGGAGAGCAGCTGGGATGATTTTCTGCCAGGAGTGGTTTACTTTGTAGTAGCCATGCTCTTGGTCAGTATGACTGTCTTTGTCAGCTATCGTATCAGTAAGGGAGAAGTATAAAATGAAAGGACATATCAACATCACCCTCCGTTTGCGGGATAAGGACGTGGATATTCGCATTCCTAAGCGGATTGAGGTCCGTCGCTTCATTCGGGAGATTGATCAGATTTTCAATATCGAAGGAAAGCGCCATAAGTATCAGCTGCGGATTATTAACAAGGGGTTGATACTGGATGAGGGCAAGGTTTTGGCTGATTATCCAGTCACAACAGGAGATTTAGTAGAGATTGAGGAGATTTAAGGTGACTGAGGAAAAATTTGTATTTGCTGAACAAGAGTTTATCTATGAAAAAAATGACAAGAATTGGAGCCTGACGCTCAAGCGCTCGGATGTGGCAACGCAGGATTTGCGGGAGCTCTTGCTTTTGGACCTGCATCATCCGCTTTTCTTGGAACAGGAGACTAAGGCCGACCATGATAGTGTCTACTTCACCTATCAGATTGAGCCTTTGGGGCTGTCCAAGGAAGAGATTGAAAAGCGCACGATTTCTGAGCGGATTCGTCTGGCTCTCAATGTGTTTGCTCTAGAAGCGGCACTGGAATTGCCGGTTACTTTTTTGCTGCATCCTAGCAATCTCTTTATTACCAAGGATGCGCAGGCTAAGATTGCTTATCGCGGAGTTCCAGGTATTATGACACCTCAGGCTATCTCTCGGGAGGACTTCTTGCGTCAGGCCAAGTGCTTTGCAGTGACGCTCTTTGCAGATCTGGACTTTATGGAGCTTTACAAGGGCTCGTTAGAGCTAGAAACTCTGCCGGATTTCCTAGTGGAGCTGCGTGAGGCTGACAGTCTGGAAGATGCTGTTGCTGTTTTGGAGAAATCCTATCAGGAAAAGGCTGCAGAAGAAGCAGCGAAGCAGACACTGGTCTCCAAGCGCCAGCATAAGATTTTTAAACTGGCGACCATCTGGCTGACAGCAGCTGTTGTGATTTTGACCATTCCTTTGATTTACTTGATTTTCATACAAAATCCTTTCAAGGAAAAGCTGTTACAGGCAGATACTGCCTTTATCAAAGTGGACTACAGCAAGGTCATCGATGAGCTGGAAGGAATCTCTCCTAAGAGCCTGCCGAATACACAGAAATATATACTGGCCTACTCTTATATCCAGGGGCTAGAATTTTCCGATGATCAGCGTAAGGTCATTCTAAATAATGTCACGCTCAAGTCTGATGATCTCTATCTCAATTACTGGATTCAAGTTGGACGTAATGATTTTGAAGATGCTTTGGATACAGCCAAACGGATTAATGACTCAGATCTGATCATCTATGCCTTGACGCAGGAGATGAAAAAGGTGCGTGAAGACGATAGTTTGTCTGGTAAGGAACGGGAGACTAAGCTTGAGTCCTTGGAAGGCGAGTATAAGAAATACTGGGATAGCCGCAAGGAGCTTCTAACTGGTGATTCTAGCTCAAGTGCTTCTGGCGAGGAAGGTTCTTCAGGAGCAAACTCTTCCTCCAGCAGTGAAGCGTCATCTAGCAGTAGCGCGAAGGAGTAAGTATGGGCAAGACAATCATCATCTATACAGACCATCTGCGCTATGAGCTGCAGCTGACAGAGGACAAGAAAGTTCTCCTAGCAGCGAGTGAGAAGGCTCAGCTTTACCTGCCTCATCAGGAGACTCCTATCCAGCTTCAGCTAGCTGAAGGGCAAGTCTTTTATCAGATGGGGGAAGAAACGGGTGTCGTAACTGACGGTATGGCCTTGGGTAATCTGACCTTGTATCAATCTGATTCAGAACCGGCTGTTTATGACCTACTGGACAGAAAAGAGTTACTCATCAGCGACCAGAAGGGGGCAGCTATCAGTCTGGAAGCGCCTTTGGAGTTGCTCTTGAAGCGAACGAATGATTCTTGGCTTTTGACCAAGATGAGAGGTCAAGTCTACCTCAATCACGTTGAGTGGACGGGAGACCAAATACAGCTGGAAGCCGGTGACGAGCTGAGCTTGGAAGGTATCTGCTTCAAGGTCTATCCAGAAGAAATCTGGGTGACGGGTCCAGCTACGGTCAGTTCTAACCTGACCTTGCGGGGGGCTTCTCGCCATGGTTTTTATCCAGACTATCCAGACTATCACCGCTCACCGCGGATTATCTATCGGAGCTCAGAGGACAAGATCCAGATTGCTCCGCCAAGCAAGGAGCCTCAAAAGCCTAATGATGAGCTCTTGAGACTGATTGTGCCGCCACTTCTCATGGTTGGGGTGACGGTACTGATTACACTGGTTCAGCCGCGGGGGATTTATATCCTCGTTACGGTGACTATGTCGATTGCCAGTGCTATCTTTTCGGTGCGCGGTTTCTTCAAAAACCGCAAGAAGTTCAAGGAAGACAAGAAAGAGCGCATCGATCTTTATCGCCTCTATCTAAAAGACAAGGCTATTGAGCTGAACAAGCTGGAACGTGAGCAGCGTGATGGCATGCTTTACCATTTCCCAAACATTAACGAATTGACGGGTCTGGTGACAGACTACAGCCACCGCATCTACGAGAAGACACCGCTGCACTTTGACTTTCTTTACTATCGCTTGGGGCTTGGACAGGTGCCAACCTCTTATAAGCTGACCTACGGTCAAGAAGAGCGAAGCGGCAAGAAAGATGCGCTGGAAGAGGAGGGCTATGCTCTCTACACTAGACATAAGAAAATTCCCGATCTTCCTATCGTGGCTAATCTCAGTCATGGACCGGTCGGCTATATCGGTCCGCGCAATCTGGTGATGGAACAGCTCCAGCTCTTGGTCATGCAGTTGGGGGTCTTTCACTCCTACCACGATGTGCAGGTGATTACCATCATGCCAGAGGAGGAACGCGACCAGTGGGATTGGCTGCGCTGGCTGCCACATGCGACTCTGCAAGAGCTGAATGTCCGTGGCTTTGTCTATAACCAGCGGACGCACGATCAGGTTCTAAACAGCCTTAACCAAATCCTGAAACTGCGCAAGGCTCAGAAGGAAGAAGCGACCCGGCAGGAGACGACGCTCTACAGCCCTCACTATGTAGTCTTGGTCACAGATGAAAAGCTGATTCTCGACCATATCATCATGGAGTTCTTTACTGAGGATCCGACGGACCTGGGCTGCTCACTCATCTTCGTGCAGGATGTCATGAGCTCTCTGTCTGAAAATATCAAGACGGTTGTCAATATCAAGGACCGCAACACTGGGCAGTTGGTCATGGAAGAGGGAATCCTCAGAGAGATTGACTTCCGCTTAGATCATTTCCCAGAAGGCTATGACAAGGAGCGCATCGCTCGGACCTTGGCGCCGCTCAATCACCTGCAGAATCTCAAGAGCTCAATCCCTGATACGGTCACCTTTATGGAGATGTATGGGGCAGAGACCTTCTCGGACCTGCAAGTCTTGCAAAAGTGGCAACAGAATGCACCTTATAAGAGTTTGGCAGTGCCAATCGGCCTGCGGGGCAAGGAAGACCTGGTCTACCTCAACCTGCATGAAAAGGCTCACGGACCACACGGGCTGATTGCCGGGACAACCGGATCTGGTAAGTCGGAGACCATCCAGTCCTATATCTTGAGTCTGGCTGTCAACTTCCACCCGCACGATGTGGCTTTTCTGCTCATCGACTACAAGGGTGGGGGAATGGCCAATCTCTTCAAGAACCTGCCCCATCTCTTGGGAACCATTACCAACTTGGACGGGGCCCAATCCATGCGGGCGCTAGCTTCCATCAATGCGGAGATTCACCGCCGGGAGCGGCTCTTCAGAGAGTTTGAAGTCAATCATATCAACCAATATCAAAAGAAATTTAAGAACGGGGAAGCGACTGAACCCCTGCCCCATCTCTTCCTCATCTCGGATGAGTTCGCAGAGCTCAAGGTCAACCAGCCTGACTTTATCAAGGAGCTGGTATCCATCGCTCGGGTCGGGCGTTCCCTCGGTGTCCACTTGATCCTGGCTACTCAGAAGCCCTCTGGGGTGGTGGATGACCAGATCTGGTCCAACTCCCGCTTTAAGCTGGCGCTCAAGGTGGCAGACCGGACGGACTCGATGGAAATGCTTAAGACGCCAGATGCGGCGGAGATTACCCAGACTGGCCGGGCCTATCTGCAGGTCGGTAATAATGAAGTCTATGAACTCTTCCAGTCAGCTTGGTCAGGGGCAGACTACCAGCCGGATAAGGATGAGCTGGGAATTGAAGACCATACCATCTACCTGATCAATGACCTGGGTCAATACGAAGTGCTCAATCAAGACCTGTCAGGTCTTGACTTAGCCGAGGATATCAAGGAAGTACCGACAGAGCTGGAGGCTATTGTCAGTCAGATCCAACTACTGACAGAGAGCCAGCAGATTCCTCCAGTACCACAGCCATGGCTGCCACCACTTAAAGAGCGGATGACTCTGCAAGAGCTGGAACCTATCCATCCGCAGGAAGCTTGGGAACAAAAGAAGCCGGTCTCCGTCCTTCTAGGAATGGCGGATATTCCGCAGGCTCAGAAGCAAGAGCCGGTCTCTGTCAACCTGTCCAAGGATGGGCATATCCTGCTTTACGGAAGTCCTGGTACAGGGAAGACAACCTTCCTGCAGAGTGCGGCCATGGACTTGGCTCGCAAGTTCAGTCCCAAAGATGTCACCCTCTACCTGATGGACTTCGGGACCAATGGTCTGGCACCACTGGGTCAATTACCGCAGGTGGCCGATACCTTGCTTTTGGATCAGACGGAGAAGATTGCCAAGTTTGTCCGCATCATGGAGCGGGAGCTCAACCGGCGTAAGAAGCTCTTGTCGGACTACGGCGTTGGGACCTTGGAGCTCTACCGCCAGGCTAGCGGTCAGCAAGAGCCGGCAATTGTCATCCTACTGGATAGCTATGAGTCCATGAAGGAAGAGGCCTATGAAGCAGAGCTCTTCAAGCTCTTGGTGCGGATCTCCCGTGAAGGTCTCAGTATCGGTGTTCACCTCTTGGTGACAGCGGGCCGTCAGTCCAACCTTCGGGCGCAGTTCTACGCCAACTTCAAGCACCAGCTGAGTCTGCCACAGAATGATGTGGGAGAAGTCCGCTCGATTGTGGGCTCTACCCCTCTTGCGGCGACCATGGAAGACATCAAGGGTCGGGCGCTTATGAAGCGTGACGAGGTTGATGTCATCCAGCTAGCTCTGCCAGTAGCGGGTGCCAATGATGCGCAAGTCCTCAACAACCTGCGTCAAGAAGTCGCTTCTCTCCAAGAAGTCTGGACAGGACAACGCCCAAGTGCCATTCCGATGGTGCCAGAGGAGTTGACGGAAGCTGACTTCTATAGCCGAGCTAGTGTCCAATCTGCTTACGAGAAGGGTCTCGTACCGCTGGGACTGGATATGGAAACGGTTGAACCAATTACTTGGAATCTATCCAAGGGCAATCTTCTCTACTTAACGGATAAAGAAGAGCAGATGAGTGCTTTGACTGAGCAGATTGCACGAGGCAAGCAGAAGGTGATTGTGCTAGCCCCGAAGTATCATAATTTATCAGATTCTGATAATTTATTTGTCTTTTCATCGGCTGAGGAAGTTTTAGAGTCACTTGAAGATATGAATAAACGTATTAATGAAAGACTGGAGCAGCATATTGTCTCTCATGATGCTACTATCATTATTTACAATATGGTTGATTTACTTCAAGAATTATCACAAGATGGTATTGACCAATTGACTTATCTATTAGAAAAGGGTCTTAAAGTTGGATATGGTATTGTCGTAATGGCTTCGCCAGCTATAAGTAGAAATATTGATATGGCATCTAAGCAAGTTAAATCTTATAAACAAGCTATTTTAGCTATTAGATTTAATGACCAGAGTATATTAAGTGCTGTCAATAAACCTCTAAGAGAAGCAGCATTGGAAGGGCAGCTACATTATTATGTAGTTGATAATCAATTAACAACTATTAAGGTTTTGATACCATAAAGTAATAGGAGATACAATGGGAAATAAAGCAGAATTAATTCAAAAATATAATGAAGTTAGTGCTAGATATGATGCATTAAATACTAAAATATCTGCACTATCAGATGCATTAAAGACTTTAAATGGAGTTTCAACTACTATAGATTATATCTTAAAAGATCATGGTAACATCAAACATACTTATAATCTAGCTGGTACAGCATACAAAAATGAAACGGAAACAGAGCAAAAGACTGTAAAGACAGCATCAGATGAATTTACAAAACATAAAGATGATATTGCGGGACAGCTCAGCACAAAAATATTAGTGCTGGGGGTCGAGGCATCGCTATGCAATGCTTCAATGGCCACTTTATCAGGACTAATAGCTACAGCAAAGGAGTAATAATTTTATGAGTGATATTATAAAAGTGCATGATTTACCTGGTATAGAAGACTACGGGAAATCTATTTCAGAATTTTCAAAAAGTTATTCAGCTGCTGTCAGTGATACAGATCGAACGTTTTCGTTAAAAAAACAAAATTCAGAACTTGATGCATTGGAGGCTTTTTACAATAAACTAAATCTATTACAAGAAAAAGTTTTTCATAAAGTTCCAGAGGCTCTAGAAAAATATTCTAAAACTAACACTGTGTTTAGTTCAACTGTCAAAAATGCTGGTTTTGAAGTGAAAGCTTGGACTTCAGAAAGTGGGAGAGGTACTGTAACAAAGACATTAACTGGTGATCAGACTACTGCGGTTTCAAAAGTCAAGTCTGAACTTCAACCTGCACTAGATACGGCCACACAATTATTAGAAATTGATAGTATTAATTTAAGCCCTATTCAATCAAAAGCAGAGGAAGAATTGTCAACGGAATCAACAAACCGAACGAACACTCACAATGCGGTTGATGGGGCGCATAGAACTTTTGTTCAAGGGTTAGATGAGACAACTGAGACAATAAATCGCCTCCAAAGAGATGTTAATAATGCTAAATCAATTTTAAGAATGCCAGCAGACTTTGTTATGAACAGTATCAGTCACAAAGTTTTGACGAAGGACAAAATGTATTATCTGGATTCAATGTCCAATGATGTTGATGCTTCGGTTGTCAAAGATGTTCTTAGCGAGTCACCAGGTAATATTATGAAGCAACGTCCTGAAGAAATTAGCGAAAGTGCGTATAATGTACTTTCTGCAGAAGTTACTGATTGGGTTATACGTGGCAAAAAAGGTGATAAACTAGCAGAGAAAAAATTAAATCATTTTGTAGGTGCAATGGGGGATGAGCCAACAACTAAGGTGGATCAATTTACGACTTCAATGTTGCAAGCTGGAGATAGGGAAGCTTGGACTTTAATCGCAAATATGAAACAAAATCATGCAAAAAATCCGAATGATCCTAAAATTGGGCGAGATCAGGAACGGTTAACAAATGTAAATGAGTTTATCGGTCTGATGAAGTCTATTAATCTTTTAGATATTGGGTATGGCACAGAGATATCTGAGCTTGCACATGAGACTTACAAGATACCAACTTTTAAGTCAACAACCACTACGAAGAGAATGAAAAATATTGATATTACAAATAGTGGAGTTACATTTTCTGTTTCTACAAACATAAAAGCTTTTGAAAGAAAGAATGTTTTGGACACTGTTGCGGTAGATCAGCCTATTAAAGATGAGACTACCACTGAGACTTATCGAAGTGGCACAATGGCTGGTATTGGTGCTAATCTAGTCTATAACAAAGCGAAAGCTGCTGAACTTCAGAAGGCTCGAGAAGATGCCTTAGAAGCATTTCAGGAAGATGTAACTGTATCTGTTAGTAAAGGGATTGTTAATACTATTCTCCCTGGCTCTGTAACTGTTCTAGAACTTTTACAATCATTTTCTGGGGATGATGAGTCGAAGTCTGAGGGGCTTGCATCACTTAGCGACTATATTCCAAGCAAAAAGGGAAGCAATGCCTTGAGTGCAATCTCAAATGTTGCTAAGGCACAGTTTGCTTTTAATAGCAAGGTAGACCAACTTCAGCAAGAGAAGTTAGAACAAACTCAAAAGAGTATCGGTGAGTACTTGAAAAAAGGAACTTGGTATCTTGAAGGTGACAAAAAAACCTATACAGACTCTTCTATTTACTATGATTTTAATGCGACTCTACGGGCAGAGGAAATGAACGATAGAGGTATGCTAGGATATGTGGAGACAAAAGTTCCAGAAGCTGCCCAGAGTGGTTTAACTCCTGAACAGTGGATAGAAAAACAAATTAAAAATAATCAAGTGGAAGTTGATAAGGAGACCAAGAACTATCTTATGGGGAAATCTGATCAGAAGATTACAGATATGAATCAAAATCAGATTGATAATCTAACATCGGCATTGAATCGTATTATTGGCCAAGAAGATTCGACTGCAAATAATGGAGTTGAAAAATATATTTTATACTTAAATGAGAAGTATGAATATTAAGGAGAACGAAGTATGACCTTTAAAAAGTTTTTAATTCTGTCTTCTGTGCTTATTGTGGTTAGTGGTTTCTTTGTTTGGAAATACTATCAGGACGAGCAAACTAAAAAAGAGAAGGAAGATTATTACAATAGCGTATATACATATAGTGGTGATTTCGAAATTGGCGATCATGTCTTTTTGGGTGATAAGGGTTTAGTAGCACAATGGATTAGTAAAGATCCAGAAGAGGATAAAGAAATTCGGAAACATATAAAAAATGATCCTAAAAGAAAAGTGGAATACAGTAATGATGATGTCGTTACTATGGGGGAGCGATTTATCATTAGGAAGAATATTAAAATAATGTCAAGAGAAAAAGGAGAGAGTACATATCGTTTATTGATTTATGATACGAAAGATCAGACTCTAAGAAAGAAAGAGATTGATATGCTGAAATGGCTTCATTCTAAGGGTGACGACTGGAATCTTGATATAGGGCCTTATGTAGCGAAAACATCGGACGGGCGTGAAGTGCTTCTAATAAATATCGCTAAATATGTGGAAAAAACAATAAATGGTAAACGAGATTCCGAGAGAGTTGTTGAAGCATATTATGTTGATTTGGAAGCGGGCAAAGTGATTGATTTTCAGCAAGGTGGGAAAAAAATTGAGAGCTTATATTATTCAATTAATAAAGATTATCAAGGGGAAAATTTACCGGGAGATAGATTGCTTAAATTTGGAATTGACTTCAACTACAACACTGTAAATTTCAAAAAGGAATTCTTTAAACAAAGTAATAATCTCCCAATTCAGAAAGAGTATCCTAAGGCTTATCAAATTCTGCAAGAAAAGAACAGTGCCTATTATCCAACTTTTAATAAAAGTCGGAGTCCGAAGGATATTCTTAATAGCCTTTCACCCCTGATACCTCAAGATAGCGATCTCTTACAAGATATAGGAATTCAATAGTCAAAAAATAGAAAGGAGACACAATGGGAACTGATACTAAACGAATTAGCCCAGACCACATAAAGGGGGTTGAAGCAAGTTTCAAGGTTGCAGATAGCCATTTGGCAGAGAAATCATCTGATTTAATAGAATCAGATGCAACAGAAAAATTATCAGCAGCAACTAGCTCAGTAAAACAAATAATTACTGATATGAGCGATACTGTAGAAAATCTGGATAAATATCTGAATTCAATAGCGGATGCTTTTGCTAAGGTGGACGGAGATTTAGCAAAAGAAATTAAAAACAATATAACTGAATCTTTTTCAAATGGAAAGTCAACCAAGCAAATGCAGGCAGAAGAAAAAGAACGGCAAAACAAAGCCAAACAGAAAGGTAACACTAAATCTAAGAAAAAAGTTCAGTATCCGTAATTATATAATGCTAGAATTTTTATGTTTATCACCACTTGAATTCATTTTCAAGTGGTTTTCTTCTATTCTTCTCTTTTTTACTCCTGTCTCATTCATTATCTTCCCTTCTCCATCCTATCTCTCGTATGGTATAATGGAACAAGGACATTTTCCTTTTAGTACTTTGAAAACTCTATATTTTTGGGGCTCGTTTCCCTACTCTGCTATTCCTTCAAAAAAAAAAAAATGAATGACCTTGGCACCGCTCAATCACTTACAGAATCTCAAAAGCTCAATCCCTGATACGGTGACCTTTATGGAGATGTATGGGGCAGAGACCTTCTCAGACCTGCAAGTCTTGCAAAAATGGCAACAGAATGCGCCTTATAAGAGTTTGGCAGTGCCTATCGGCCTGCGGGGTAAGGAAGACCTGGTCTACCTCAACCTGCACGAAAAGGCTCACGGACCGCACGGGCTGATTGCCGGGACAACGGGATCAGGGAAGTCAGAGACTATCCAGTCCTATATCCTGAGTCTGGCTGTCAACTTCCACCCGCACGATGTGGCTTTTCTGCTCATCGACTACAAGGGTGGGGGAATGGCCAATCTCTTCAAGAACCTGCCCCATCTCTTGGGAACCATTACCAACTTGGACGGGGCCCAATCCATGCGGGCGCTGGCTTCCATCAATGCGGAGATTCACCGCCGGGAGCGGCTCTTCAGAGAGTTTGAAGTCAATCATATCAACCAATATCAAAAGAAATTTAAAAACGGGGAAGCAACAGAACCCCTGCCCCATCTCTTCCTCATCTCGGATGAGTTCGCAGAGCTCAAGGTCAACCAGCCTGACTTTATCAAGGAGCTGGTATCTATCGCTCGTGTCGGTCGTTCCCTCGGGGTCCACTTGATCCTGGCTACTCAAAAGCCATCTGGGGTGGTAGATGACCAGATCTGGTCCAACTCCCGCTTTAAGCTGGCGCTCAAGGTGGCAGACCGGACGGACTCGATGGAAATGCTTAAGACGCCAGATGCGGCAGAGATTACCCAGACTGGCCGCGCCTATCTGCAGGTCGGCAATAATGAAGTCTATGAACTCTTCCAGTCAGCTTGGTCAGGGGCAGACTACCAGCCGGATAAGGATGAGCTGGGAATTGAAGACCATACCATCTACCTGATCAACGACCTAGGCCAATATGAGGTGCTCAATCAAGACCTGTCAGGTCTTGACCTAGCCGAGGATATCAAGGAAGTACCGACGGAATTAGAGGCTATTGTCAGTCAGATTCAACTATTGACAGAGAGCCAGCAGATCCCACCGGTACCACAGCCATGGCTGCCACCGCTCAAAGATAGAATCTATTCAACAGATTTACGCAAAGGAAATTTCAAAGAATTTTGGTCACATAAGAACCGACCTTTAAAAGCGGTGATTGGTTATGTGGATATACCAAGTCAACAAGCTCAATACACATTAGAACATGATTTTAATGAAGATGGGAATATTGCTCTTTTTGGTGGTCCTTTAACAGGTAAGTCTACTTTTATTCAGACTTTAACGATGGATCTGGCTCGTCAGTTCACACCTAATCAGGTGAATTTCTATTTATTAGATTTTGGAACAAACGGTCTTTTGCCGCTTCGTCAATTACCACATGTGGCTGATACGATTATGATTGACGATCAGGAGAAAATTACAAAGTTAATAAATCGTATAAAAGGAGAAATTCGATACAGAAAAGCTCTTTTGCGTAAACACATGGTAGCCAATGTCAATCTTTATCAAGAAATTAGTGGGCATCAAATACCTAAGCTATTCTTCATGTTAGATGGTTATGATGCTATCAAGGAATCTCCACTGGTGATGGAATTGGAAGATGCTTTCCAAATTATCTCTCGTGAAGGTCTGAGTCTAGGAATATATCTGGTCATTACAGCTGGTCGTATAGGGGTTGTCAAAGCGGCTTTATTAGCTAGTATCAAAACTCGTATTTCACTGAAATTAACAGATGATATAGATACTCGAAGTTTAATTGGTCGTACTCAGTTAATAATTGAAGATAAGCCTGGACGGGCAATGATAAAGCTTGATGAACCAGAAATTTTCCAAGTTGCTTTGCCAACCAAAGGAGATGACGCGTTTGAAGTAATTGAGCAAATTAGCTCTGAAGCAGGAATGATGTCAGAACAGTGGGAAGGAAGTCTACCTAAACCAATTCCGATTGTTCCAGAAGAATTGAGCTTCGATACTTTTGCGAAAACAATAAGCGTTCAAAAGGCTTTGAAGGAAAAGGCTCTACCTCTAGGTTTAGACTTTGTTAATGTTGAGAGTGTTGATATACCGATGAAAGGTTTCAAACACCTGCTATATATAGCTAACGAAGGTGAACATTTGGAGAATATTACACGCCACCTTTTAGAAATATTCACCACCCTCATTCCAAGTAAGAAAGTCATGTTTATGGATGTAGACGATGAGTATGATGGGCAATTTGACTTATTTGCCCGTATTTCTGAACCAGAAACTCTTGAGGATATGGCAAATCAGCTTATGCTTGAGTTAGAGGATCGTAAAAAAGGTGAAACTGGACACGACTTTATCATCTTTATCCCTAATTTAGAGAAATTTGTTCAGGTAAGTGGGCTGACAGGCGAACAAGTATCGGCACTCTACCAAGAGGGATGGAAATACAATATGCATTTTGTTGTTGGTGGTTTTTATTCTTATATTAGCAATAATGCTATTGGCAGCCCTGCTCGTCAGGTTAAGGCATATAATCAACATTATCTTTTGGGAATGCGCTTAACAGATCAAACAATATTAGAAAAGCCTTATAACAGCAAGGAACCTTATTTAAATAAGGATGAGGTTTATTTATATGGACGTCCATCCAGCGTTAAACTTAAAATTACAATATAAAGGAGAACACTATGTCAGTAGGAACAACTCAGGGAGTAGGTATTCAATCTGATCCGACAGCTGTTCAAAACTATGCAAATGGAATTGTCTCAGCTTATCATTCAGTAGGAAAAGAAACTGCTACAAAGGATTCTATCAGCCAATATGCTGCTTCTGGAACTATTAGTAGTCATATTGACAACGAAGTTAGTGCAAGTGAGCAAGCAGCACAGCAATCTATTGACTTCATTCAGGTTTTACATGGTATTCATGCAGAGTTTCAAACAACAGATGCAAAGATTGCCAATTATATTAACAGAAATACAGGGCCAGTCGAGTCAGGAACTGCTGGTAGTAATTCAGGAAAGAAGAAAAATAAGCAGTTATTTAGTGAGGGAACTAATTAATAATTGTTCAACTAGAAAGGAACATATATGGTAAAGGTAAATTACGCTAGCCTGCAGACACAGTCTTCCACGATGTCGTCTGCCTCACAGTCACGTGTAGCAGGCTTCAATCAGTTAATTAGTGCCTTTGACAGCTTCGGCGGCAGCGGCGGTGAGCTGATAGGAACAGGCTATGATGCAGCCCGTGCATATGCGACAAGTGTCATGAGTCCTTATTATAAAGGGTGTATTCTCTACTCTGAAGCAGTTGCGGATGCAGCGAACACACTGGCGGATAGTTATGTGGCTAAGTGTGGAGCTGAGAATTTAGATGAGGAACAGCTGCAAGCGGAGATTGATAGTGCAACGAGAGGTTGTATGGGGCTCAGCGCTTCGATTTCTGGTCTTCAATCTAAATCTAAACCAGCTGCAGGAGATGCGGAAAGAATTGGTCGCTTACAAGAACAGCTTACAGCAGCGGAAAACCAACTGACTGCTGCTCAGAAAAAACTGGATAATCTGAGGGCATTCAGTGCGGAGTCTCCAAGTGCCTGTGCCTCGGCAGATGGTTATCAGGGCTTGGTTTCTAAGGCTATGTCAGGTATTTCAGTCTCCTTTGGCGGTGGTGGCTTTGCTTTGCCGGAAGACTTATCTTGGGTGAGTGATGTTGAGCAGGGCTGGGCAGATCGGGAGATAGCCTTGGAGAACAACTATTTATCAGCACTGGATAAGGTATATAGTGGCGAATCTCTGACTGAAGCGGAGCTGACAGCGATAGAGCGATATGCGGCTGCCTATCCGGAACGCGTGGATGCTTCTGTTTTAGAGTACGTACAGCAAGCACGTCAGGTCAAGGCAGAGGAGATGAAATATCGTTCTATCATTGACAAGGTGGATGCAGGGAAAGAACTGAGCGATAGCGATACTAAGTTTATCGAAGAATATAAGAAAAATCATCCAGATGTTGGAATCAATCCAGATCTAGAAAAAGCGTCAGCAGAGAAATCAGAATATAACAAAATTGTGGAGAAAGCCCATAAAGGGAAATTATCAGATGAAGACGTCCAAATACTAATCAAATACGGTGAGAAATTCCCCGATGTAAGAATGCCTGAGGATGTGAAAAAAGCATTAAAAACATATTTAGAAGGTATAAACCAGCAATACGAAGCCCATGGGCAAACACTGGATAATATCAATACAGTAATTGACATGTTAGGTGAAGGAGCAGTTAGATTTGGTGCGTTCATTCGACGTATTAAACCATTGGTATCTGGTCCAGCTGGGCCGAATAGTTTTGTTATCGTCAATCCACAATCTATTCAAAATGCATCTAATGTGGTATCTGCAGGAAGCAATATTAGTAAATATGCAAATAGATTTGGTTATGCTCTGACAGGGATAGGTTTCGGTTTAGGAATGTATGATGATATGGTCAATAAGGACATGACACTAACAGAAGCGGTAGGACATAATTCAATTGCAACTGGACTCAGTTTAGCGATTGGTGCAATTGGCACTGGCCTCGCAGCAGCTACTCCTGTGGGATGGATGGCTTTAGGAGTGATAGCAGCAACAGCTGCAGTCAATTGGTATATAGGAGACAAATATCAAGAAGCTTATAAGAATAACAAAGAAGTTCGAGACTTTTCTACAGGAGTTGGAGAAGGACTATTACAATCTATTTCTAATCCTATGTTGCCTAATCTGTTGTGGTAATGAAAGGAGATGACTATGCGAGCGCATCATGTAAATTTTCGTTACATATTACTGGAAGATGGTAAGGAATATTTTCTATTGGATAAGTTACCGACATTGTGGGGCTATTTTTTCCCTTATCTGAATTGGTTTAGTAATCGAACGATATACCAATTGACAGAGTCGCAATTTTGGGAGATTCGAATGCGTAAAAAACATTGGTTGGAGACACTTGTAATTCCAATGCCAGTATTTTTAGCTGTTTCGGTCTGGGCAGGGCGGATACGAACTAGTGAAAGCTTAGATGCTTACCTTAATACACCTCGCTTCTCATTCACTGAAAGATTGATTTATTGGTTTCTTGCTTTTATACTAGCATTAGTATTTGCAAATCTAGTCCATTTTTTATCATCTCGATCTTTGGCAAAGAAATTTAATTTTAGTCTTTATAAAAAAGAACAAGGGAAAATAAAATTAGCTAAATTAGCTCCTTGGATGAAAAAGCAGTTTATGATCGTTTTGATTCTCAACTTCCTAATTTTTTTGTTTAGCTATCTCATTTTAAACTGGGGAACTCTAATCTTCCTGATATTTCATGGTCTTATGTTACTAATTGGTTTACTTTTAGCAGGTGATCTAAGCTATAGTGAGAATTGTCAATATATAATAGAAAGAAAAGAGGAGAAATAATGTATCCAATTGGAACGATTATCCTTCTAAATGAAGGTGAACGTAAAATTATGATTTTAAATCGAGGTGCTCTTTGTAAGAATGAAGAGGGACAGATAAACTATTTTGATTATTCGGGCTGTATCTACCCTGTTGGTCTTGATCCGCAAGTTCCCATGATTTACTTCAATGAGGAAAATATTGCTCAGGTAATATATGAAGGGTATAGAGATTCAGAAGAACAAAACTATTTGAAATTATATAAAGAGTGGGAACATTCTTCGCAAAATCCCTACCCCAAGGGTAAAGTAACTGATTCTTTAAAGTAGTATCAAATTGTAGAGAAGTTGGTATTTAATCGATAATTTAAAATCTAAAGATATTTAAGAAAGGTTTCTCTTTTCGGAGTCTCCTCTCTTTTGATTTAAAAGAGGTTATATTTAGTTTAGGTAAACAGCACAAACAGATTAGCTGAGGTAAAATGATATAGAGGTTATAATGAAAAAAGGAAAATCGAAGCAAGATCAGCTGGACGAGTTATATCGTCGTCAGTATGAACTGCAACATAAAATAGATGATTTGGATGTTGAATATCGTCAGTTTAAGGTGACGCGGGAGGATGTAATGTCCTCACAAGGCAGCGCCCTATTTCACTTTAAGAACTTGTTGGATATAGGGGTGACTTCGTCACATTCAGCATTCTATCATTATCTTTTAGATGATATTGAGGCGACTACACGGACTTTGGAAGTTGACTTTGAGGAAGAAGACAAAGCGATTAAGAAACGTTACCAAGCTTATCAAACGCAGTTAACTGCTCTGTATGATCAGCGTAAAAAACTGGAGCGTGATAAGCAATAGGTTGATAAAGTTTTAGCTAAAAATTTCAGCAATCTAAATTCACTAACAGAAAGGAAGTATATGGTAAAGGTAAATTACGCTAGCCTGCAGACACAGTCTTCTACGATGTCGTCTGCCTCACAGTCACGTGTAGCGGGCTTCAACCAGTTGATTAGTGCCTTTGACAGCTTTGGCGGCAGCGGCGGTGAGCTGATAGGAACAGGCTATGATGCTGCTCGTGCATATGCGACAAGTGTCATGAGTCCTTATTATAAAGGGTGCATTCTCTATTCTGAAGCCGTTGCGGATGCGGCGAACACACTGGCGGATAGTTATGCGGCCAAGTGTGGGGCTGAGAATTTAGATGAGGAACAGCTGCAAGCGGAGATTGATAGTGCAACGAGAGGTTGTATGAGTCTCAGCGCTTCGATTTCTGGTCTTCAATCTAAAGCTAAACCAGCTGCAGGAGATGCGGCAAGAATTAGCAGTTTACAAAATCATCTTACAGCAGCGGAAAATCAACTGACTGAGGCCCAGGAAAAACTGGCTAATCTGAGGGCTTTCAGCGCAGAGTCACCAAGCGCCTGCGCGTCAGCAGATGGTTATCAGGGCTTGGTTTCTCAGGCGATGTCAGGTATTTCAGTCTCCTTTGGCGGTGGTGGCTTTGCTTTGCCAGAGGACTTATCTTGGGTGAGTGATGTTGAGCAGGGCTGGGCAGATCGAGAGATAGCAATGGAGAACAACTATCTATCAGCGTTGGAGAAAGTAAAAAATGGCGAATCTCTGACTGAAGCGGAGCTGACAGCAATAGAACGATATGCGGCAGCCTATCCAGGGAGCGTAGATGATTCCGTCATTGATAAAGTTAGGAATATCCGCCAAGTAGATAAAAAATATCGCTCAGTTTTATCTAACTTGGATGCAGGTAAGGAACTGAATGAGGATGACATTGGTGTTCTAAAGGACTATGCAAAGAGTTATCCAAATAGAGTGTCGGATTATATTAAAGATGTATTGAAGGAGGAAAGTGATAAGAAAATTGTAGAAACTTTAAAAAATGCTCCTCGTGATATTTTTACAACAACTGCAGTGGAAAAAATAAGCAGTGCTGCTGAAGATAAGATTATTGACGTTGGTGCTAAAAAAGCGACGGAAAAAAGTGCTGAGATATTTGCAAACAGATATTCAACAGTCTTGAGCAACGGGAAAATCATGGGGAAGACACCAGGAGCTACTAGAGCTGCTAGAGAAGCGGCTGAGAATTCTATTAAAGGGACATCTAAAGCTATTGGTAAAAGTGTTAGTACAGGAATTGGTTTAATAGCAGGTGTTGGCATTGACATGCTGTTTGGGGATTCTGCAGAAGTTGCTTGGGGGAAAGAAATTACTAATACTGTAACGACTGCAGGAGCCATTGCTTTGATTGAAGGAGGGAGTGTAGTGTTGGCTTCGGTGGGGATGATGGCTAATCCAATAAGTTTAGGATTGGGCGCTACAGTTGCTATAGGTGTAGGTATAGCATATGCAAATGAATGGGCGAGAGAGACTTTCCCAGAGGTGAAAAAATTTGAAGATAATGTTGGGAAAGCTGTTGTTTCTGGTTGGAATAATATGGTTAATGGAGTCAAAGGGTTATTTTCATGGTAAATGTATATAGAGTTAAAGGCCAAGTTTTTAATATCACATTGAATGATAGGGTGGTGCAAAAAGGTTGGTATCTGCTTGTGACAGATTTAGGTCAAGAATATCTTGTGCAAAGAAATTATAGTCTATCTTCTAAGAGATTTTTTAAAATTTATCAAACGGAATATTCATTATATAATCATATTGCTAATCAAGGATTGAATAGCACTAAGCGATTGACTAATTTAGGCATAGCAATTGTGTTATCAGCATTTATCCGTTGGCTGACTCCATTTGAGTTATGGTTAGGTCCGACAAATCATGCAGCAAGTTTAGTTCAAGGTAGTATAAATCTATTGATCTTAGTTCTTGTTTTATTAATTTCATTTTTCTTGGTGTCCTGGTATAGGAAAATTAGACTTAAAAATTTTCTTAGAGAACGAAATGCGGATTTAAGCTACACTGGAAAAGTTAGGTCGTTGACGCCATTAAAAACAGTGAAAGAAGGGATTGGTTTTTGGTGATTATGAAAGCGGTTTTTATAAAAATAGTTGCTTATGCATTTTTATTTCTTGTTTTTATTTTTCCAATATTTTTATTTTCCTATTTTGTTCAGTTGAGACTGTTTTTGATTATACCAATTATACTTTATATCATTTTATTTTATAATGGGATTGTTATTAACGAAAACAATCAGATTGTAGAATTTGAAATAGAAGAGAAAACAAAGTGAGATCATCTTACAAGAAAATAACATTTATATAGATATTTAAAGGAGAGCAGGAATGAAAACAAATAAGTTATTGACATTAGGTAGTGTGGTTTATTTAGAGGGTGGAGCAATACCAGTAATGATAGTTTTACGCCATCCGATTTTTAGCATCAAGGAGGAACTTTGTTATTTTGATTATGCAGGTGTAAATCAGTTGATTGGGTTAGAACCAGAAAAAATAACCTACTTTAATCATGAGGACATAAGTGAAGTGGTTTTTGAAGGATATGCAAGTGAAAATGAGGAACGAATTCAAAAAGGATTATCTGAATGGATTAAGGAACATCCGGAAATACCTAAGGCAGATGTTGATAAAATTAATTTAGCATTAAATGATAAATAGATTGTAATTAATAGTAGTTATTAAAGATGTGTTAGACGTGATAATTATGGAAAAATAAAAAATCACTAATAAAGAATTAACTGCTACAGATGTAAAAGCGATTGAAAAGTACTTAAATTCTCATTCTGATGTATCTTTCACTGATGCTCAACGTAAGAAGTTTGAAGAAGCCCAAGTTACAATTGATTATAAAGCAATTTTAAATAAGGCTAAGAAGCAAGGAGGATCTGCTAGCTACACAGATAAAGATATTAATACTCTCAGAGCTTACTATCAAAGTCATCCAGATGAAGATGTACCGGATTACTTAGCAGAATCTTTGAATGGCTTTAATATTCAAGGAGTAGCTAAGGGAGTATCGTATGCATCTAGTGCGGCGGATTATAAACTTCTATTTACTAGTAGTTTTGTGGAAAAGTGCAGAAACAGTTAACGCAATTAGTAATGGAGCATGGACTGGTAACAATACTTTGGATAAATTGCGAAGTCTTAAAGAGGCTGCGAAAAATTCTGATAGTATGAAATTATTAGATAAAGCAGACGAACTTGTAGATGTGGCAGATGACGCAGGGAAATTTACGAAGCTTGGTGGAAAAGTTAGCAACCATTTAGGTAAAATGGGTGTTATTGGTTCACTGGCTTCAGGTGTATCGACTTATCTGGAGCGAAAAGATAAGTATGGTGATGAGGTTGCTCTGCAGGATGCGGCAGCCCATACTGGAATAACTGCAACTTCAACTATTATAGGCTCTGTGATTGGCTCAGCTATACCAATTCCTGTTGTTGGAACACTTGCTGGTGCCTATCTAGGTACTGTAATTGGTAATTTCTTATCGACGACCTACGATGAAGCTAGACACGATAAAGTTGAATTTTCTGATTATAAAGATGTTTTAAAACTGTGGTGATTGAATATGAGAAAAATAATTTTTATTGGACAGAGCGGTGATGAAGCCGTCTACTATAACACGCGAACAAAAGAGGCTTTGGCAGCCGATAAGAGTGCCTTGTTAAATACAGAAGGGGCTAGGAAGACCAATAAGGCCATTATTCCTTTGATGTTGGTTTTCATTTTCTTAGGTTTGATAGGGGGAATGGTAGCTATACCAGCTTTTTCCGGTTTTCGATACAGCAGCTGGATGGTTCCGCCTTATATCGCTGCCCAGTTCTTTGTCTGCTTTGGCTTTATATGGATGATGGAAGAGGCCTTGTATAAAGAAGTGAAGCAGGTTCAGGGGGCAAGTTCTCAACAGTTTGCGAAAGCCGTTGATTCAAATCTGTTTTGGGAAAATTTTAGCAAGAAAAAAGCGACGTTTGGGAAGATGATAGTTTTTCTAATAATACAGTTACTAATTATATTTTTAGCATTTATAGGAATTGCTACCATACCAAATATTGTAAATTCATTTATAAGGCAGGAGAAATTTGATGCACAAATTTTATTTTCATTATTGATAGGTCTCTTTCCTGCCTTGTTGTACCTTTTCTTATTCCAAAACAACCCCATCCGCTGGTTATTAGCCGTGCGGAAGTATGAGCAAGGGAAAGTGGTATTTGTAGAAGAAAAGGAGAAGCAACATGAGTGAAACATTATTACCATTGGGAACAGTGGTCAGACTAAAAGATCAAACAGAACTAATTATTATCGGCAGGGGTTCGCTAGTAGAGCAAAATCAAGAACCTGTATATTTTGAGTATACAAGTGTTCTTGTACCAACTGGTTATCAGCAAGCTGATCAGCTTTATTTCTTTAATCACAGTGATATTCGTGAGGTTGTATTTATGGGATATAAGAATGATGCTGAAATAGAATTTGAATCTAATTTTTATCAGCTAGTTAAAAAGGCTGGTTTTAAAAAAGGAGTTACAGAGCCATAAGTTTGTTTTGATAATTTAATGATTATTTTAAAAACTATACTTCTGTTTATTACAAAGTATAGTTTTTGATTATTTAATTTTAAGAGGTTATAATGAAAAAAGAAAAATCGAAGCAAGAACAGCTGGATGAGTTACATCGTCGTCAGTATGAACTGCAACATAAAATAGATGATTTGGATGTTGAATATCGTCAATTTAAGGTGACGCGAGAAGATGTGATGTCCTCACAAGGCAGCGCCCTATTTCACTTTAAGAGCTTGTTGGATATGGGGGTGACTTCGTCTCATTCAGCTTTCTATCATTATCTGTTAGATGATATTGAGTCTACTACACGGATGCTGGAAGTTGACTTTGAGGAAGAAGACAAAGCGATTAAAAAGCGTTACCAAGCCTATCAGACGCAATTAACTGCTCTGCATGATCAGCGTAAAAAGTTGGAGCGTGATAAGCGATAGGTTGATAAAGTTTTAGCTAAATATTTCAGCAATCTAAATTCACTAACAGAAAGGAAGTATATGGTAAAGGTAAATTACGCTAGCCTGCAGACACAATCTTCTACGATGTCGTCTGCCTCACAGTCACGTGTAGCAGGCTTCAACCAGTTGATTAGTGCCTTTGACAGCTTTGGCGGCAGCGGCGGTGAGCTGATAGGAACAGGCTATGATGCTGCTCGTGCATATGCGACAAGTGTGAAAAGGCAACACTTTTCTATACAAAATTTATAAAGTGTTTTTTGTTAAGTGCTGATTCGCTTAGCGATTGGGGTTTGATAGTTAAGACTGCTGTGAATGCGATGATGATTCCACCAGTAAACGTAGTCCTTTGTTTTAAGGGTTAGTTCTTTCAGCGAATGGAAGGTTTCTTGGTTGACAAACTCGAGTTTGAAGGCACGGTAAGTACTCTCAGAAACGGCGTTGTCATAGGGACAAGCTGCTTGACTTAGAGACCGAGCGATGCCAAATGCCTCTAGCATCTCATCAATCAGCTGGTTATCAAACTCCTTACCACGGTCAGAATGGAACAGCTTGACTTTGGTAAGCGCGTAAGGAATGCTTTGAATGGCTTGTTTGACGAGCTCTGCAGTCTTATGCCACCCAACTGACAGACCAATAATTTCACGGTTGAAGAGGTCAATGATCAAACAAACATAAGCCCAACGATTTCCAACACGGACGTAGGTCAAATCTGTTACAATTGCTTCAAGTGGCTTTTCTTGGTCAAATTGTCGAGCCAATAGGTTTGGAATAGGTGCTTCATTTTTCCCTTTAGAATTCGATTTGAAGGCAGCCTTCTGGTAGACGGATACGAGATTCAATCGCTTCATGATGCGACGAATCCGCCGACGAGACAAGATAATCCCTTCGTTTTCCAGACATTTCTTGAGTTTTCTAGCACCATATCTAGACTTGCTCTCACGGAAAATGGTTTTAATCATTTCTTCAAGCTCTGCCTCAGACTTTGGTTCTATGGCTTTGTAGTAATAGCTAGCACGAGGGATGTTCAAGCAATGACACATGGCTGAAATGCAATATTTATCCTTATTAGCAGTGATTACTTCCCTTTTTGTGCCATAATCACTGCCGCTTGCTTTAAGATATCTAATTGCATTTCAAGCTCTTTATTTTGCTTCCTAAGAGCAATGAGCTCACGTTGTTCATCAGTGAGATTATCAACAGACTTAAAGGAACCAGTCGTTCTTGCCTGTTTGACCCACTTATCAAAGGTAGAGGGTGTTAAATCATATTCTTTGATAAGCTCACTTCGTTTCATACCAGCATTATGAAGATCAACGATTTGTTGTTTGAAGTCATCTGTGAAGTGACGGCGAGTTTTTCTAGACATATTGTTCTCCTCTTTTCTTTAGTGTAGAACACTTTATAAAATCTGTCTAGTTTAGTGTAACCGATTCACTGATGATATAGAATTTTTAAATGAAAACAATATAGCAGATGGTGCGTCATTGATGGATGATAAGTACGGTCTTATTACGTATGCATCAGGAAAAATCCCTGTCAGCGAAGTAACCATTTTACGTCGTAGAAAGGATTTGCCAGTAGACCGAAGGAGAAAAATATGAAATCAGTTAGTTTTACAATAAAAAGCAACCAATCACTAAGGATTGGTGAGCTACTTCAAGCAGATCTTTTTGAATGTTACAGCGTTTCCGCTAAGGATGCAGGTTTGAAACCCTTTGCAGACTCTCTTATTTCGGATTTCCATTCGGTTCAGTTTGGAGTCAAAGGGAAGTCTAGTCTAGGATTCCGTCTATCCTTTGATAGTCAAGTTTATCAGGTATCTGTTCCAGATTTGGCGACTGCTTCTGACTGGACTGGTGCCTTGATGTTCTTGAAAACCTTGCTCCTTATCTTAGATGTAAATGTGTGCGAACATGATGGCGTGGACTATGATAAAGATTCCATTCTTGATTTTCATTTCACTGATATCTTCTTGGCAGCTCTTTCAGAATTGACTAAGGAAGTAAAAGTTCATCCTATCGTGGAAATTATGGGAGTGAAACGTCCTATTTACATCAATGAACTCTACCTAGGGCAGATTATCCATGTTCCGGACGAGCAACTTTTGAATAGCTATGATCAGCGTTTGCGCTTTACCCAACAGCTAAATGCTTATTACTCTGAGCAGCAAGTTTTTAAAGTAGAGCAGGATGGTGAAGATATCATCATTCCTATCAATTATCTAAATAGTGAAGCACGGACAGTCTTGCTGGCTCAACCAGAGCTAGAACCTCAATATTTACAACAATATCAAGGAAGTAAGGTAGCAGTTGCACGGCTATTCATCATGACAGCCGATGGCGAAAAATTAGCCGAAGTTCCTTATCGTCAGTACTTAGAGTCATTGACTGAAGGCATCTATATGCTGGATGCCAAATATGTTCTTGTTGACCCGATTTCGCCTGAAACTTTACAGGAAATATTGGAAAAACTAGAGTTATAAGCGATAAAATCACTGAGATAAGAACTTTCTACTAGTCTGTTGGCGATCTAATTACAAATTAATTGTTTAAAAAATGTATGGATATCCACCTGAACTTAGCTTTGCGCCTCATTCCTCTACTTGCTATTCTCCAAAAGTTTCCGGTTTCCGTCCTAACCTTCCTTTCTTATGCTATAATAGTCTATAGAAAGTCGAGGGAATGATGAAGAAAATATTATTGGTGGCTCTGGTGTAGGGGTTTGCTATCTTTGTGATTACAGGTCTGCTTTGTTTATTTATGCGGGGGGATTTTTTCTTCCGTGCTTTGGCGCCGATTTTTGGTCTGGCAGCGGGAGGTTTTCGTTTCTTGACGTCCATGGTGACAAAAGCATTTGCGCCTATTCTTTATGAGGATGGCAAGAAAAAGGAATAATCTATAGAGTAGACAGTAGGTCTGGGGTCGTTTGCCTCAGGCCTTTCTTTTTCTCCTCCCTTTCCCACTATATCTCTCATATGGTATAATGGAACAAGGAAATTTTCCTTTTAGTACTTTGAAAACTCTATATTTTTGAGGCTCGTTTCCCTGCTCTGCTATTCCTTCAAAAAAATAAAATGACGGACCTTGGCACCGCTCAATCACTTGCAGAATCTCAAGAGCTCCATCCCTGATACGGTCACCTTTATGGAGATGTATGGGGCAGAGACCTTCTCGGACCTGCAAGTCTTGCAAAAATGGCAACAGAACGCACCTTATAAGAGCTTGGCAGTGCCTATCGGCCTGCGGGGGAAAGAAGACCTGGTCTACCTCAACCTGCATGAAAAAGCTCACGGGCCACACGGGCTGATTGCCGGGACAACGGGATCTGGGAAGTCCGAGACTATCCAGTCCTATATCCTGAGTCTGGCTGTCAACTTCCACCCACACGATGTGGCCTTTCTGCTCATCGACTACAAGGGTGGGGGAATGGCCAATCTCTTCAAGAACCTGCCTCATCTCTTGGGAACCATTACCAACTTGGACGGGGCCCAATCCATGCGGGCGCTGGCTTCCATCAATGCGGAGATTCACCGCCGGGAGCGGCTCTTCAGAGAGTTTGAAGTCAATCACATCAACCAATATCAAAAGAAATTTAAAAACGGGGAAGCAACAGAACCCCTGCCCCATCTCTTCCTCATCTCGGATGAGTTCGCAGAGCTCAAGGTCAATCAGCCTGACTTTATCAAGGAGCTGGTATCTATCGCTCGTGTCGGTCGTTCCCTCGGGGTCCACTTGATCCTGGCTACTCAAAAGCCATCTGGGGTGGTAGATGACCAGATCTGGTCCAACTCCCGCTTTAAGCTGGCGCTCAAGGTGGCAGACCGGACGGACTCGATGGAAATGCTTAAGACGCCAGATGCGGCAGAGATTACCCAGACTGGCCGCGCCTATCTGCAGGTCGGCAATAATGAAGTCTATGAACTCTTCCAGTCAGCTTGGTCAGGGGCAGACTACCAGCCGGATAAGGATGAGCTGGGAATTGAAGACCATACCATCTACCTGATCAACGACCTAGGCCAATATGAGGTGCTCAATCAAGACCTGTCAGGTCTTGACTTAGCCGAGGATATCAAGGAAGTACCGACGGAATTAGAGGCTATTGTCAGTCAGATTCAACTATTGACAGAGAGCCAGCAGATCCCACCGGTACCACAGCCATGGCTGCCACCGCTTAAAGAGCGGATGACCCTACAGGAGCTGGAACCGATCCAGCCGCAGGAAGCCTGGGAGCAAAAGAAGCCGATCTCCGTCCTTCTGGGAATGGCGGATATTCCGCAGGCTCAGAAGAAAGAGCCGGTCTCTGTCAACCTGTCCAAGGATGGGCATATCCTGCTCTACGGAAGTCCTGGTACAGGGAAGACAACCTTCCTGCAGAGTGCGGCTATGGACTTGGCTCGCAAGTTCAGTCCCAAAGATATCACGCTCTACCTGATGGATTTCGGTACTAATGGTCTGGCACCACTGGGTCAATTACCGCAGGTGGCCGATACCTTGCTTTTGGATCAGACGGAGAAGATTGCCAAGTTTGTCCGCATCATGGAGCGGGAGCTCAACCGGCGTAAGAAGCTCTTGTCGGACTACGGCGTTGGGACCTTGGAGCTCTACCGCCAGGCTAGCGGTCAGCAAGAGCCGGCTATTGTCATCCTGCTGGACAGCTATGAGTCCATGAAGGAAGAGGCCTATGAGGCGGAGCTCTTCAAGCTTTTGGTACGGATCTCTCGTGAAGGTCTCAGCATCGGTGTTCACCTCTTGGTGACAGCGGGCCGTCAGTCCAACCTTCGGGCACAGTTCTACGCTAACTTCAAGCACCAGCTGAGTCTGCCGCAGAATGATGTGGGAGAAGTCCGCTCTATCGTGGGCTCTACCCCACTGGCGAAAACGATGGAAGACATCAAGGGTCGGGCGCTTATGAAGCGTGACGAGGTTGATGTCATCCAGCTAGCTCTGCCAGTAGCGGGTGCCAATGATGCGCAGGTCCTCAACAACCTGCGTCAAGAAGTCGCTTCTCTCCAAGAAGCTTGGACAGGACAACGACCAAGTGCCATTCCGATGGTACCAGAGGAGTTGACGATTGATGGATTTATGAACCTACCGACCACTAAGGAAGCCATTGAGAATCACGAGCTACCAATTGGTGTGGAATTTGAAGAAGTTCAGACGGTTAGTCTGCCGTTTAGTAAATTTAAACATCTGCTCGTGTTATCTGATAAAGATACTGCTATGACTGCTGTAACAAACCATATGATAAGAATATTGCTTCATATGTTTAACAAAGAGATGATTACCATTTTTGATTCAATTGCGGAACACAGTCAGTTTTCAGATAATGTAGGTAATTATATAGGCTATGATATGGATTGCCGTTCGACACTTGAGTCCTTGAAGGAAAGGGTTCTTATGGCTAGAAAACAACGTAGTACTTTTGAACATTTTGTTGTTATAACGGATGTCTCACAGTTTGTTTCGCAAAGTAACATTGAACCTAATGAGCTTGCTCTCCTAATAGAGGAAGGACAGAGAGTAGGACTTCATTTCATCTTTGTTACCCACAAAACATATCTTGCCAGTTATACAGACATAACTAAATACATGAAAGCTCATTTAGACACAGCTCTCATAGCTATGAAAATGAGTGATCAAAGTATCTTTACTCGCTCATCTATGGGACGAGAGGAGCCACTGTTAGATGATCAAATTTACTTCCACTATCAGAACGTGCAAGTAAAACTAAAGATTACAAAATAACTAAAGAAACGAGGAAGTGATTAAGATGTCTAAGGAACAGTATTTGCAAATAAAAAAAGAGTATAGAATCAGACTTTTTTTGATATTTTGTCTTTTTATTCTATTTTCTATTCTTTATTGTATGCTTCTATTCAGTTCTTCCAGATACATACCGTTCTTCTCAGCCTCAATAGTGACTTTAGGATCTATAAATCAATTTCTTATTGTTCCTTTTTTGAAACAAAAAAAATCTATTGAAGAGGAGCATCCAGATTGGAAAGAACTGAGTCCAAAAGGAGTGAAGCTTCCTAGTAAGGAAGCAACAGATTGAAGACAAAGTCCTAAGAACAGAAGTTTCTAAGGGCTTTTCTTTTTGTAAAGTCGTATAATAGAGGTAAGAACAGTTGTGAGGTGCTCCCTATGTTTCACAAAGAAAAATCTGATTATAATCGCTGCCAATATGGCTTCTATACGATAGACGAATTGGTCCCAGAAGATCACTTTCTTCGCCAATTGGAAGCGGAGGTTGATTTTGACTTTATCTATGACTTGGTTGAAGAAACCTATAGCCCAGATCAGGGTCGTCCCAGTCTAGATCCCGTCATGTTGGTCAAAATTCCTTTGATTCAATGTTTTTATGGCATTCGCTCCATGCGCCAAACCATTAAAGACATAGAAGTAAACGTAGCTTATCGTTGGTTTCTTGGACTAAGCTTGGATGACAAGGTGCCTCATTTTACCACATATGGAAAGAATTACAGCCGTCGTTTTCAAGATAAAGCACTGATTACTGAGATATTTTCACACGTACTCCATCAAGCTTTATGTGCTGGTTTGATTGATCCTTCTGAGATATTTGTGGATGGAACCCATATTAAAGCGGCAGCCAACAGCCACAAGTATCATAAGGAAATGGTTGCCCAACAAGCTACATTTATGAGTGAGCAATTGGAAGTTGAGATTGATTTAGATAGGAGAAAACACGAAAAAAAGCCCTTAAAGCCCGCAAAAGAAAGCGAGGCTAAGGAAAAGAAAATCTCAAGGACAGATCCTGAGAGTGGTTGGTTCCACAAGGGGGAACACAAGGAAGTCTTTGCCTATTCTGCCCAAGTAGCGTGTGATAAGCATGGTTGGGCCTTGGCTTATACGGTTGAAGCAGGAAATGTTCATGATAGTCAGGCTTTCCCTGCCCTTTTTGCCAAGATTGAGCCTTTTCATCCAACCTATCTCATCGCAGATGCAGGTTATAAAACCCCAAGTATTGCAAAATTTTTGTTAGACAGAGAGATTACCCCTGTCTTCCCTTATACCCGCCCCAAGGGTGTAAAAGGGAACTTAAGGCCCAATGATTTTGTTTATGATTCCTATTATGACTGTTACCTCTGTCCAGAGAACCAAGTGTTAACCTATCGCACGACGACCCGAGCAGGCTACCGTGAGTATAAGAGTGATTCAACAGTATGTGTCGCCTGTCCCCTATTATCTGTTTGTACCCAGAGCCAGAATCAGCAGAAAGTCATCACAAGACATGTATGGAAAGATGCGCTTGAATGTTGTGAAGAGATTCGACACCAAAGAGGGATGAAGGAGCTCTATAAGAAGCGCAAAGAAACCATTGAGCGGCTCTTTGGGACAGCTAAAGAATACCACAACCTCCGTTATACAAGAGAGAAAGGCAAGTCCAAGATGGAAGATAAGGTTGGGCTTACTTTGGCGTGTTTGAATCTCAAAAAACTAGTAAAAATGAGGGTGGGGAAGCCTTTTTATTTTGTTCAAATGACCATTATGCTATCAAAAGATGAAATCAAAAGATGAAATTTTAGCCTGACAAACAGAAAAAGACAAACACTATTTGGAATGTTTGTCTACGGTCTGAAGCTTCCTAGTAAGGAAGCAACCCAAAGAACACTGGCTGGCATTGGTGCAACATTCATTTTGCTTTTGACCTTTGCTATGTTTTATAGGCCAGTTCAGCAACAAGATATTAACGTGAGAGAATTCAATGATAGGCCTAAAATAAATTTTGACTCATCAACGCCAACTACCTCAACTACTTCCTCTGAATCTTCTAGTTCGGACTCTTCTTCAACAGAGCAATCATCAACTGGAACAGAAGAAGATCAGACGAACCAATCTAACAGTGATACTGGTAGTTCATATCCTCACATATATGGTACAGATGATGAAGTCGTGAAAAAGGTTATAGATAAATCCGTGCAAGACTTGAAAGAAAAACAATCAGGTGAACAATCCGGAAACTAGAAGGAGGCAGAAATAAATGAGTGATGCTAGTTTGATAGCTCAAATCGATAGTGATAAAGCTAAGCGAGATAAGTATAAGAGAGTACGAAATTCGATTCAAAATCATGGATTAGATACGGATATTGATCTTAGTGTCTATCAGTATTATATAGAATTATCTGAAAAAGCTATTTCTAAGATTGATGGGAATGAAGGATATCATTATCTATCTAATCTAAAGTCTAAATTGGAGTCGGATAAAAAAACTGTAAAAGAGTATCTTGATTTTGTGAAAGATGCTAACTCATCTTTCAAAGACTTATATGTGACATTAGGAGAGAAAATCACAGATTTAGAAAAATCTATCAGCCGTAACAGGGCTGCTTATAATAAAGGAAAACCAATTTGGGAACAACTTTGGTGGTAAGAGGAGAAGCTTATGGATACAAATATAAATGCTATTGATAACAGCTATACTAGTAATGTGGTTACATATGATGATAGTCAGATAGAAACTGTAATAAGTGAATTAAATGAAATCAAAAGTCTTCTTTCAGATATTGATGCCGAAATATCTGGCCTTGAAGCAAATGAGACAGAATGGAAAGGTGAAAGTAAAAATCAATACTTGGACTTGAAAAGGTTTGTTAAATTATATAGGACTGATTATGGAAAGAGTATAAAAGAACTTCAAACAGCTGTATCAGGTCTTAAAAAATTGCTTGGTTCTATATCTAGTTCTCATGTAATAAAGGAGATTGATAACGCATGATATTTACGTTAGAAGCTTTATATACGTTACATTTATTTAATGATTATTCGGATGATTTAATATTTCTTCCGCTTCCGGCTCCAGCTGAATGGACAGGAACCCGAAAAGAAAATCTTTTATGGGTTTTGGAGAAGGGCTTTGAAGATTTAAAGGAGCTTGGGCTTATAGTTGACAATCAGCCAACAGAGGAATGCGCGATGTATGGAGCTTATTTGAAAGAGTATCATAATGCATCTTATCACTGTCAAGTTGATCAACGGTTTTTCTATGCTCCAGGGGTTGATCAGTTCAAGAGAATGGCAGTTATCATTATAGAAGTTGGTGAAAATCAATTTCAAATTGATCGTGCGGGATGTGCAGTTTTTCTAGCATTTTTGATGGAAAGTCATAACGTTTTACAAAATATTGATGACACCGTGAAAGATTATATCCACTCTCAATGGGAAGAAGAAGCTTTCATGAGCTTGGTGCTTCATCACGGAAATGATGAAGCTATTCGAATTCGAGTTAACGAATTGTCAAAAGATACGCAGGATATCATCTATTTAAAAAACGATAACCATCTTTATGAATATGATTTCTATAGGCAAATCCGACGGTCAATTGACAGTGATCAACTGAAAGAGCAAATTATAAAAAAATTGAAAGTGAGTCTTTAATATGCCAGTAGATATTAAATTAGTTCTGTCAGACCAAGAACAACTTATTTATCATAGTTTAAATATGGTCAATCTGGCTGGACAAATTGTTACAAAAATTCAAAGTGTTAGATCAAATCTTCCCAACCTTTCGTCTGAAGGCGCCTTTCACGATTTCATAGGAAAGAGTGATAGTAATGGTGGTTTATCCCGTTATCATCTTAAAGCACAAGAGTTTGAAACAATTTGTGAAGTACTCTATCGACATTCAAAAAATACCTATGATACGATGATTGATATGGACAAAGTATTAGCGACCTCAATTGCCAATCTAGTCTTGAACGATCCAACTGCAAAAGCAGAAGACAAGGAAGCTATTAAACGGGATCCAAAAGGATCTATTGACCAGATTAAGCGTAATTACCAAGAATATAGAAAGAGTCTTGAGGGAGGAGCACAGAAATGACAAAGTACTACTCTAATCAACCAGACTTTTCCACAGAAGCACCAGATCCAGCATATAATTATTTCAGCTCAATGAGTGATATCATGGATAATATCGAAGCTACTGGGAATACTGTAAAGTCTGAAGGTGTTGAAGACCTATATACCCAGAAGGGGGAAGCCGCCTTAGGTGTAAAAAAAGATAGTAGTATCTTCGACAAATCGATTCAGCGCATTTATAGTATGTTAAATAGCGCGAAGAAAGTCCACTCAGACATCATGCAAAATATTGACAATAAGTTCACCCGAGGAATGGATGATGCGTTTAAGAGTCTAAATAATGTCAATGGAGATAAAAAACCTTACGAGAGTAAATATACAAAAAAAGATACGATTAAATATAAGCAAGAAGCAGGTGCAAATGGTTTTGAACAGAGGGCTTATAATGATCCCCAACCGTACAAATTACACGAACTTTTAGATGGGAAGGCTAGTCCTATTGAGGCGGCAAAGGATGTTTATGAGACTCGCTTACAGGCAGCAAAAGCCTATCTAGCTCAAAAAGATAAGCTGACTGATAAAGAAATAAAAAATTTAGAAGGGAAAAGTGCAGAAGATATTGTTGAGGCGTATTTCCCAAGCAAAATACCTGATTATCAGGGGTTGAAAGCTAGTCGCTTTCAAGAAGAAAATAAGGATACTTTGCAGAAAGTTGATATTGGCTTAAAGGTTTTAGCCGGTTTAGCAGCAGCGGGAGGTATTATCTTTGCTCCTTTTACT
This sequence comes from Streptococcus sanguinis, assembly GCA_013378335.1. Classification (NCBI taxonomy): domain Bacteria; kingdom Bacillati; phylum Bacillota; class Bacilli; order Lactobacillales; family Streptococcaceae; genus Streptococcus; species Streptococcus sanguinis. The sequence goes on along the minus strand of CP040556.1, from coordinate 2,209,270 downwards.
TCTGGAGCATCTTTGACCCTAACTTATGCAAGTGGTGCCTATCTATTTGCGGACAATGCATACTCCGCGTGGACAGGTCAGACTATGATAACAGGCGATCGTCTTTCAACAGAGGATCGAGTTTGGGCTGGGATAGATGCAGCTACGACTTTGGCATCAATGGGCTCACTAGCTTATCTGACGAAGTTTGGCACATCGGGTCCAAACTTATTGAAGAATTTGGCAACATTAGGAAAGTATGCGGACGATGCCAATGATGTCTCAAAGGTTATCTATACAGCGGTAACAGATCAAGACTCAAGCACGGCACTTCAGAATTTAGTGATTGGGCAAGTCACTAGCTTTGGAGTAGGCAAGGCTGGTAATTACTTTGGTGGGAAGTTCGGCCGTGGAGGCACGCCAGACTTGGATGTGGACTTACCAGGCGGAAGCAGACCAGCAGGTGATTTTGATGTATCGAGCAAAGTTGGACAGCTACCCAAGCTGGATCCAGCTAATGTACGTTTGAGTAGTAGGCCAGATCTGCATCTGAAAGCCAGTTCAGCTGATATGAGCCTGGCTAAGCTGAAACCCCATCCAACAGTCAGCGTGGATGTACCGAAGGTCAAGCAGATATCAGGCGACGGCGCATTCAAGGCTGTTAGCGGAGTCAAGCCAGGTGATGTGGACGTACCGAAGGTGAAGCAAATTAGGGGTGATTATAATGATTATGTCGCTCATAAGACGAGCTTGGGAGAAGAACCACTCTCTATGTCAGATTGGAAGCTGAAAAATAACTTATCTGAACAAAATTTTTCTAACTATAGAGAGTTTTCAACTAAAAAGATTGATGACTTCAAGACAAATCTAAACGATGTCGAGACTAGGATAACCGTTGAGACGCGTAATGCGGCAGGTGAAATTCAACGTATCCAATTAAAAGCAGTCGGTGTAGATGAAACTGGAAAAATTCGCATTCAAGATTATACAACTGCAAAAGATGGTTTGTCCATTAAACGCCAAGATATTCTGGATAATCTATCGAAATATGGTGGTACTATCGTAGGTGAAGGAAAAGGGCGCTTTACAGGTGACACTAAAATTGAACCAGGAACTCGGATTGAGATTATTTCTCACAAAACATCGGATATTTCAATTGAGCATGTATCACCAGAAATCAAAAAGGCGACATTCGCAAAATTCGATGAACTTGCAAGTTGGGAAACAAGGTGGAATACAGCAGAGAAGCAAGCGGCATTTAAGGAAACTTTTGATACGTATGCGGAACGTGCTGTTAGAGAAGGGGCAGTCCCAAATAAAGAAACCTTTTATAAGATGTATGAGGCCAGACAGTACGATTATCCAGATGTATACAAAGAGGCTATTAAGCAGCCCTATTTAGAAGGTGGAGCTTCCTCTGTTGTAAACGGACAAAGTATAGAAGATTTCGTTTTTGGTGAAAAAGGTTCTTCTGTAGGACGTGTAACCCAAGATGGGATTGGCCAAGGAAACTTCACAACAAGTATTGTAGAAGATTCTGCCCTCTTGTATGATAAAAATGGAGCTCTGAAATCAGGTCATGAGATTGCGACAGTCAAAGGAGTTGGAGATGATACATACGATACAGGTATGTTTCAATATGAGTACAGTCCGGAACTTGTCAAGAATATGGATAAAAAGGGCTGGATACAATTTCCAAATGGTGATACGCCAGGTTCCTCATCCTTAAATATCCCGGGAGCCAAAACTTGGGCTGGATCTAACATTAATATGTCTGAGAGCGAACTGCTTATGCCGTCAATTGATATGAAGGGACATTCTTACGATGACTTTCTATCTGCGATTGAACGTCAAGGATACTATGAAATCAAAAATCCACGTGTCTATAAACCAGGCACTAATAAAATTGAGCAAGTGGAAGGAATTTTCAGAATAAATCAATGGAGTAAATAAATGCAGACATACAAATTGAAAAATAAAGAAAACTATCAAAATTTTGTAAAAGACTATCGTGAAATAATGAAGGAAGGGAAAGAAGCTGAAGTTTTTCTAGGGACCGAAGCTAAGTATCGTTTTCGACAACGAGATTCTTATGACGTGGATAGTACAGATATTGGAGTATTAATGGAATATTGCCTATATCCTTTGTATGTGGAAGGTGATAGGGATATAGCACGCAGAACCTTTGATATCTTAAAAGATTTTAGCTTATCGGTTGACCTAGTCAAACTAGATAAGGTAACTGATTATATTTCTATGCAAGGTAGTCGTTTAAGAAGATATACAAGCCTTCCCTTTGTTATTGAAACAGATGAATTGGTAAGAAATATTATAGAAAGCATTTCAAAATTATCAGATGAGCAGAAACGTACTTATACCTATGAAAGACTCTGTAATGTATTAGACCGTAGTCCATTATACAGACAGTGTGATGAAGAAAAGGTGGAGAAGATTCTTAAGGAGTTCAAGGAAAAATACTACAATCCACCAAAGGTAGTAGAAACCATTAAAACAGTTGAGGAAATTGAACTAGATGTTACAAGTATAGATGCTATAGGTGTCTCTGATGACCATCTAGAGTTGTTGCTGATTGATGAAAACAAATGGATAGAGTCATTAGAAGAGGACCATCTCTTGAAACTTCAAGAAAAACTCAATAACTATATCTACTTCCTCGAAAGCAAGCAGTATGTAGAACGATACGGTGATAAGTTTGACAAAAAAGTCATCCATATCACATTCCAGTATTCTCCATCTGATAACGGTTTAGCCTTTCTCGCAGCGGTTCAGAAGGTGTTACAACCTACAGATATGAGTTTGAAGGTAGAATTACCAGAGTAATAAAGGGAGCGGAAACGCTCTCTTTTTGTGGTATAATTGTACTAGGTTATGACGACTTTTGTGAAATAGGTAAAAATAGCGAGTTACTCATGCCGTCAATTGATATGAAGGGACATTCTTATGATGACTTTTTATCTACGATTAAACGCCAAGGGTATTATGAAATCAAAAATCCACGCGTCTATGAACCAGGCACTAATAACATTGAGCAAGTTGAAGGAATTTTCAGAATAAATCAATGGAGTAAATAAATGCAGACATATAAATTGAAAAATAAAGAAAACTATCAAAATTTTGTAAAAGACTATCGTGAAATAATGAAGGAAGGGAAAGAAGCTGAAGTTTTTCTAGGGACGGAAGCTAAGTATCGTTTTCGACAACGAGATTCTTATGAAGTGGATAGTACAGATATTGGAGTATTAATGGAATATTGCTTATATCCTTTGTATGTGGAAGGTGATAGGGATATAGCGCGCAGAACCTTTGAAATCTTGAAAGATTTTAGCTTATCGGTTGACCTAGTCAAATTAGATAAGGTAACAGATTATATTTCTATGCAAGGCAGTCGTTTAAGAAGATATACAAGCCTTCCCTTTGTTATTGAAACAGATGAGTTGGTAAGAAATATTATAGAAAGTATTTCAAAATTATCAGATGAGCAGAAACGTACTTATACCTATGAAAGACTATGTAATGTATTAGACCGTAGTCCATTATACAGACAGTGTGATGAAGAAAAGGTAGAGAAGATTCTTAAGGAATTCAAGGAAAAATACTACAATCCACCTAAAGTGGTAGAACCGATTAAAGAAGTTGAGAAAATTGAACTAGATGTTACAAGTATAGATGCTATAGGTGTCTCTGATGACCATCTAGAGTTGTTGTTGATTGATGAAAACAAATGGATTGAGTCATTAGAAGAGGAGCATCTCTTGAAACTTCAAGAAAAACTCAATAACTATATCTATTTCCTCGAAAGCAAACAGTATGTGAAACGATACGGCGATAACTTTGATAAAAAAGTCATTCATATCACATTCCAGTATTCTCCATCTGACAACGGTCTAGCCTTTTTAGCAGTTGTACAGAAGACATTACAGAATACAGATATGAGTTTGAAGGTAGAATTGCCTGATTAATCTAAAGAGAGTGAATTTTGAACCGCACCCCCAAAGTTAGACAGAAAAAATCTAACTTTGGGGGTGTTTTTAAATGAAATTAACTTATGAGGATAAAGTTCGAATCTATGAACTAAGAAAACAAAATTTTTCAACCCATATCCATCCCTAGCAGCTTATGCTATAATAGTCTATAGAAAGTCGAGGGAATGATGAAGAAAATATTATTGGTGGTTCTGGTGCAGGGCTTGGTTATCTTCGTGATTACTGGTCTGCTTTGTTATTTTATGCGGGGAGATTTTTTCTTCCGTGCTTTGGCGCCGATTTTTGGTCTGGCAGCGGGAGTTTTTCGCTTCGTGACGGCCATGGTGACAAAAGCATTTGCGCCTAGTCTCTATGAGGATCGCAAGAAAAAGGAATAATCTATAGAGTAGACAGTTGGTCTGGGGTCTTTGCCTCAGGCCTTTTGTCATAACTGTCAGCATTAGAAATAATGTGCTTTAATATTTTTCAGAAAAAGAACGGACAGAAGGGCTTTCTTAGGCTCTTTGTGGTAAAATAGTAACAGAATTAAAAATTTGGAGAGTAAAGATGAAACGTTCTATGTATGCTGGGCGTGTTCGCAAGGAGCATGTTGGTCAGGAAGTCACTTTGAAGGGCTGGGTTGCCCGCCGTCGGGATTTGGGCGGTCTGATTTTCATTGATTTGCGCGACCGCGAGGGCATTATGCAGCTGGTCATCAATCCTGAGACAGTGTCTGCAGAGGTCATGGCGACGGCAGAAAGTCTGCGCAGTGAGTTTGTGCTGGAGGTGACAGGTAAGGTGGCTGAGCGTGAGCAGGCCAATGACAAGCTGGCGACAGGAAGCGTGGAGCTGCATGTGGAAAGCCTGACTGTCTTAAATACAGCCAAGACGACTCCTTTTGAAATCAAAGACGGGATCGAGGTGAATGATGACACGCGCTTGCGCTACCGTTATCTGGACTTGCGCCGGCCAGAGATGCTGGAAAACTTTAAGCTCCGTGCCAAGGTGACCCACTCTATCCGCAACTATCTAGATGAGCTGGAGTTCCTTGATGTGGAAACGCCTTTCCTATCTAAGTCAACGCCAGAAGGGGCGCGTGATTACTTGGTGCCTAGTCGGGTTCATCAGGGGCACTTTTACGCTCTGCCACAGAGTCCGCAGATTACCAAGCAGCTCTTGATGAATGCTGGTTTTGATCGTTATTATCAGATTGTTAAGTGCTTCCGAGACGAGGACTTGCGTGGTGACCGTCAGCCAGAGTTTACTCAGGTAGACTTGGAGACTTCTTTCTTATCTGATCAAGAGATTCAGGACATTACAGAAGGCTTGATTGCTCGTGTTATGAAAGAGACCAAGGGTATTGAGGTGTCTCTACCTTTCCCACGTATGAAGTATGATGATGCCATGGCTCTTTATGGGGTTGACAAGCCTGATACCCGTTTTGAGATGTTGTTGCAAGACTTGACAGAGCTTGTCAAGGGAGTTGACTTCAAGGTCTTTTCAGAAGCTCCAGCTGTCAAGGCCATCGTCGTGAAAAATGCTGCAGATAAATACTCTCGTAAGGATATTGATAAGCTGACAGAGCAAGCGAAACAGCATGGTGCTAAAGGTCTTGCTTGGGTGAAAGTGGCTGATGGTGAGTTGACTGGTCCAGTTGCTAAGTTCTTGACAGACTTGACAAGTCAGTTGACAGAAGCTTTACAGCTTGAAAATAATGATTTAGTTCTCTTTGTAGCTGATATTTTAGAAGTGGCAAACGCTGCTTTGGGAGCTCTTCGTGTTCGTTTGGCTAAAGAGCTAGACTTGATTGACCCAGATACCTTTAACTACCTTTGGGTAGTGGATTGGCCCATGTTTGAATGGTCAGAAGAAGAGGGCCGCTACATGAGCGCCCACCATCCTTTTACCCTGCCTCAGAAAGATTCTGAGCAAGAGCTGGAAGGCGACCTGAGCAAGGTACGGGCTGTGGCTTATGATATCGTCCTCAATGGTTATGAGCTAGGTGGCGGCAGTCTTCGGATCAACCAGAAAGCCTTGCAGGAGCGGATGTTCAAGGCGCTTGGTTTCTCAGCTCAAGAAGCTGCCGAGCAGTTTGGCTTCCTTTTGGAAGCTATGGACTATGGCTTTCCACCGCATGGCGGATTAGCTCTGGGCTTGGACCGTTTTGTGATGCTCTTGGCTGGTGAAGAAAACATCCGCGAAGTCATTGCCTTTCCAAAGAACAACAAGGCCTCTGATCCAATGACGCAGGCACCTAGTCCAGTGTCGGCATCTCAACTAGAGGAATTAAGTTTACAAGTGGAAGCACATGAAGAAGACTAATTTTTACAAACTCTTTCGCTATCATGTCCGCAGGTTTGCTTATAATTTTAAGATTTTGCGGTCTTTAAAGAGTATCTCGCGTGAGAAGTACGATGAGAAGATTTCTGCCTCGCTTGTCTATGGCTTTTTGTCAGCTGTTGCAGTCAATTTCTTCTTTCAGCCGGGGCATGTCTATTCCAGCGGGGCGACTGGTCTAGCGCAGGTCATTACTGCCCTCAGTACTCGTTTCTTAGGTTTCACCATTCCGGTTTCTGTGACTTTTTATGCTATCAATATTCCGCTGATGATCTTGGCCTGGTACCAGATTGGGCATAAGTTTACCATTTTTACCTTTATCACGGTTACGATGAGCTCGCTTTTTATCCAATTTGTGCCGGAAGTGACCCTGACTGATAATCCTATTATCAACGCCCTTTTCGGGGGTGTGGTCATGGGAGCAGGGATTGGCTTTGCCCTTAAGTCCAGTATTTCCAGCGGTGGGACTGATATTGTCAGTCTGACTGTTCGGAAAAAAACAGGTCGGAATGTCGGGAATATTTCCTTGATTGTCAATGGCATTATTATGCTGATTGCGGGTCTGACCTTTGGCTGGGAATATGCGTTGTATTCCATGATTACTATTTTGTGTCTAGCCGAGTGACGGATGCGGTCTTTACCAAGCAGAAGCGCATGCAGGCTATGATTATCACCAGCCATCCGGATAGGGTGATTGATAAGATTCATAACAAGCTGCATCGCGGGGCGACAGTGATTCATGGCGCTGAGGGAACTTACAATCATGAGAAAAAAGCTGTTCTGGTGACGGTTATCACCCGAGCTGAGTTTAATGAATTCAAGCAAATCATGAAGCATACAGACCCAGCTGCCTTCGTCTCCGTTGCAGATAATGTCCATATCTTGGGACTCTTTGTTGAGGAGTGAAAATATTCATTAAGCTTGGGAATGCGAAGCAGTATAGTGTGGGAGTTTGTGCTTAAAACGAGCTTTTGTGATAGGAGATTAATATGCGGTAGGACAATAGTCCCACCGCTTTCTATTCTCTATTGTGGAGGGTGGAAATCTCAAGTAAGAAAGGATATACAAATGCAGGAGATCTTCAGACAATGACGACTTATAAAAAAATCATGAATATCGCCTTGCCGGCTATGGCGGAGAATTTTTTGCAGATGCTCATGGGAATGGTTGACAGCTATCTGGTGGCCAGTCTTGGGCTGATTGCCATCTCTGGTGTCTCGGTGGCCGGCAACATCATTACTATTTATCAGGCAATCTTTATCGCGCTGGGGGCTGCTATTTCCAGTCTCATCTCCAAGACTCTGGCTCAAGGAGACAAGGAGCGTCTGGCCTATCATATAGCTGAGGCTATCAAGCTGACGTTACTTCTGAGCCTTCTGTTGGGGCTGATTTCCCTGCTCTTTGGTAGGCAGATGCTGGATCTTCTGGGAACAGAAAAAGCGGTGGCTGAAGCAGGCGGTCTTTATCTGGCTCTGGTTGGCGGGACTATTGTCCTGCTAGGCTTGATGACTTCTTTTGGAGCTTTAGTGCGGGTCACGCGCAATCCTAGATTCCCCATGTATGTCAGTCTTCTGACCAATGTCCTCAATGCCCTCTTTTCCGGTCTGGGGATTTACATCTTTCGGCTTGGTATTGTCGGTGTAGCGCTGGGGACGGTGCTGGCTCGTTTGGTCGGTGTGCTGATTCTCTGGCGGGAGCTGGATTTGTCCACAATCCGCTGGCACTGGGGCTTGGATGGAGAGCTCTTGCGCCTGTCTCTGCCGGCTGCTGGAGAGCGGCTCATGATGCGGGCCGGTGATGTAGTTATTATCGCCATTGTGGTCGTCTTTGGGACGGATGCAGTAGCGGGGAATGCTATCGGTGAAGTTCTGACTCAGTTTAATTATATGCCAATCTTCGGGGTCGCGACAGCAACAGTCATGCTGGTAGGCCATGCGGTAGGTGAGGGAGATGTGCAAGAGGTCGGTCTGATTCGTCAGCGGACCTTCTGGCTGTCTTTTGCTTGCATGTTGCCCGTGGCTCTAGGAATCTTTGCTTTTGGTCGGCCGCTGACCTTGCTCTATACGGATAATAGCGGAGCTATCACAGCCAGTCTTTCGGTCATGCTTTTCTCCCTGCTGGGAACTCCCATGGCAGTCGGAACCGTGATTTACACAGCTATCTGGCAGGGTCTGGGCAATTCCAGACTGCCCTTTTATGCCACGACTGTTGGCATGTGGCTGATTCGCATTATTGCCGGTTACTTGCTGGGTGTGACCTTTGGCTTGGGTCTGCCAGGAGTCTGGACTGGGATGCTCTTGGACAATGGCTTCCGCTGGCTGTTTTTAAAGGTTTTATTTGACAGAAAAATGAGGGAAATCACATGACAAAAGCGTTTATTTGGGATTTGGACGGCACCTTGCTGGACTCCTACGATGCTATTTTGGCGGGGATTGAGGAAACCTATGCTTACTATGGTTTGGACTTTGACAGGGCTAGTACTCACAGCTATATCCTAAAGCACTCTGTGCAGAAGCTTTTGGAAAAAGTAGCGTTTGAGAAGGGGCTGGATGCTGCCGAGATGAATGCCTTTCGCGGAGCAAGTCTAAAGGAAAAGAATGCTCAGATCCATCTGATGAAAGGAGCTGCGGAGATACTGGCCTGGGCTGAAGAGCAGGGCATTGCCCAGTTCGTCTATACCCACAAGGGACTCAATGCTCATAAAATCTTAAAAGACTTGGGAATTCATGATTATTTTATAGAAATCATCACAACAGCCAACGGCTTTGAGCGCAAGCCCCACCCAGAAGGTGTCGATTATCTGCTTGAGAAATATGGCCTGGACAAGCAGGAAACCTACTATATCGGCGACCGGACGCTGGATGTGGATGTCGCCGTCAACAGTGGCATCCAGAGCATTAACTTCTGTGACTACCGACCAGAAATTAATCAGAAAATAGAGAAGCTGATGGATATCAAGCAATTATTTACAAGAGAAAAAGCAGACCAGAACTGATCTACTGTCAGTCTAGCCTGCTTTTTCTTTTACATATGCTCAATGTGAAGTTCTAGCAAGAACTCAAGAGCCTCGGGAGTGCAGTTTTCTTTTTCAATTGCGAAACCAGTGCTCTCCCCTATCAAGATATAAAAATCTTGCTTTGTCATAATGACCTTGACAATATCATCATAGGTATAGTGAAATTCTCCGCGTTTGCTTTTCACAGAAAATTTATCTTTCTCAAATATAAGAGTTTGCTCCATATTCTTCCAGAAAGGAGTTTTTTGATAGGCTTTCTTTATCTGAAAGTTCATTCCAAAATACATTGCTGAGAATGTCACCAAAGATATAAATAGCACGGTAAAGAAAGAAAAACGCTTCAGGTTATCAGGTAGGAAGGTTAGATAGAGAGACAGGATTCCTATTAAAATGATAATATTTAGCAAAAATCTTTTCCCGCGTAAGAAAACAGACCAAGCAAATCGCTGATACACTTCCTCAGTCACAAGAGTTGTAATACGGATTGGAAACATCTTTTACCTCCAGTTTTTATTATTATACCATAGAAGAGCGATAAGATTTAGCCGAGCCTTGCTACGCGATACGATACCAAGCAAGATTGGTCTCTTTATAGGAGGTTAGTGATTATTGCGTCTTTATCTAAAACTAGCACATCTGGCATGGAAAGATTATGCCAGAAGTTATAATCAATGTTAGAGTCAAATGTACTTAGTAAAATGCAGATAAGATTGCCATGGGAGCTAAGGATAATCTCTTCGTTTTGATGTTTGCTTTCCAGTTCATGAAGAAGAGTTAAGGCTCGCTGTTGAGCTTGTTGATTAGACTCGCCACCAACAAGTGAAAATGTTGGACGTGACCAAAGTTTCATGAGGGCTTCTTCAAAGTCTTGGTCGGCAATCGCTTGACTGCTTAGCTTTCGCTCTATTAGCCGTTTGTCGGTTTGAATAGTGAGTTTCAGACTCTGAGCCAAAGGCTCAACCGTTTGGATGGCTCTTTGATAGGGGCTGGAATAAATGGCGGTAATAGGTTTGTCTGCTAAAAAGTCAAGTTGTGCCAAGGCTTCTAGGCCTTTATCTGATAATGGTCTATTGATTTCATCAGGTGTATAGTTAGAATGCGCATGACGGATAAAATAGTAAGTGTTGTTCATAAGATGATTATAGCAAAATTTAAATCTCAATTCATTTTCTACCTATTTTCCACGCCGCCTTTTCTGTCTTTGTCCGTCTTTCGTGTTATAATAAACCTATGGAAAATAAGAATAAGTTATTATTAATTGACGGTTCGTCCGTTGCTTTTCGCGCTTTTTTTGCGCTTTATAATCAAATCGACCGTTTCAAGAGTCCATCGGGCCTGCATACCAATGCTATTTATGGCTTTCACCTCATGCTCAATCATCTCTTGGAGCGCGTTCAGCCGACCCATGTCCTGGTAGCTTTTGATGCTGGAAAGACGACCTTCCGGACTGAGATGTACGCCGACTATAAGGCAGGTCGGGCCAAGACACCGGATGAATTTCGTGAGCAGCTGCCCTTTATCCGAGAAATGCTGCAGCACCTAGGCATTCACTACTACGACTTGGCTCAGTACGAGGCGGATGACATCATCGGGACCTTGGACAAGATGGCTGAAAAAACAGCAGTGCCTTACGATGTGACCATTGTCAGCGGCGATAAAGACTTGATTCAGCTGACGGATGATAATACCGTGGTGGAGATTTCCAAAAAAGGCGTGGCCGAGTTTGAGGAATTTACCCCAGCCTACCTCATGGAAAAGATTGGCATCACGCCAGAGCAGTTCATCGACCTCAAGGCGCTGATGGGCGATCAGTCGGATAATATCCCCGGCGTGACCAAGATTGGGGAGAAGACCGGCCTCAAGCTCCTCTTGGAGTATGGCTCTTTGGAAAACCTCTATGAAAATATTGACCAGCTCAAGGCTTCCAAGATGAAGGAAAATCTGATCAATGACAAGGACAAGGCCTTCTTATCTAAAACCCTAGCCACCATCAATACTCAGGCTCCGATTGAAATCGGGCTGGATGATTTGGTTTATAAGGGTCCGCAGGTAGAGGCCCTGAGCAAGTTCTATGACGAGATGGGCTTCAAGCAGCTCAAGGCTCAGCTAGGAACTGGTCAAGAGCCGGTAAAAGTCAAACCAATTGAATTTACCAAAGTGACTGAGGTCACAGAGGATATACTGGCACCAGAGCAATTCTTCTATTTTGAAATCTTGGGCGACAACTACCACAAGGAAGAGATTGTTGGTCTTGCCTGGGGCGATAGCCGTCAGATTTATGTCGGCACCAGCGATTTACTGCAACAGCCTCTCTTTCAGGAGTTTTTAACAAAAACAGCTCTGAAAACCTACGACCTCAAGCGGACAAAGGTACTGCTCAGTCATTATGGTATCGAACTGCCAGCAGCCTCCTTTGATGCGCGTCTAGCCAAATATCTGCTTTCGACGGTCGAGGACAATGAGCTGGCGACTATTGCTCGCCTCTACGGCCAAACGATTTTACCGACAGATGATGAGGTTTATGGCAAGGGAGCTAAGCGCGCTTTGCCGGAGCAAGAGCAGCTCTTTGAGCATCTAGCTCGTAAGGTCCAAGTACTGCTGGAAACAGAAGAGCCGATGCAAGAACAGCTCCGTTCCCACGATCAGCTGGATTTGTTGCTTGAAATGGAGCAGCCCTTGGCCTTTGTCCTAGCCAAGATGGAGATTGCGGGAATCAAGGTTGAGCGGGAAACCCTGCAGGGCATGCAGACAGAAAATGAAAAGACACTGGAAAGTCTAACGCAGGAGATTTATGACCTGGCTGGTCAGGAGTTCAATATCAACTCACCTAAACAGCTGGGAACCATTCTCTTTGAGGATATGGGGCTGCCGCTGGAGTACACCAAAAAGACCAAGACAGGCTACTCGACAGCGGTGGATGTGCTGGAGCGTTTAGCACCGATAGCACCGATTGTGTCTAAGATTCTGGAATATCGTCAAATCAGCAAGCTTCAGTCCACTTATATCATCGGCCTGCAGGAGGCCATTGCATCTGACGGCAAGATTCACACTCGCTATGTTCAGGATTTGACTCAGACGGGCCGCCTGTCCTCGGTTGACCCGAACCTGCAGAATATCCCCGTTCGTTTGGAGCAGGGGCGCCTCATTCGCAAGGCCTTTGTGCCAGAGTGGGCAGACAGCGTACTACTCAGCTCGGATTATTCCCAGATTGAGCTGCGGGTGCTGGCTCACATTTCGCAGGACGAGCATCTGATTGCTGCCTTTCAGCATGGAGAAGACATTCACACAGCTACCGCTATGCGGGTCTTTGGGATTGAAAAGGCAGAGGATGTGACGCCTAATGACCGTCGTAATGCCAAGGCCGTTAACTTCGGAGTCGTCTATGGCATTTCTGACTATGGTCTAGCCAATAATTTGGGAATTTCCCGCAAGGCTGCCAAGGACTATATCCAGACCTATTTTGAGCGTTTCCCAGGTATCAAGAATTATATGGAAACGATTGTCCGTGAAGCGCGTGATAAGGGCTATGTAGAGACCATTTACCATCGCCGTCGCTCCTTGCCGGATATCAATTCCCGCAACTTTAACATCCGCAATTTTGCGGAGCGTACAGCTATTAACAGTCCAATCCAAGGCTCCGCCGCAGACATTCTCAAAGTCGCTATGATTAATCTGGATCGAGCTCTGACAGAGAAGGATTTCAAGTCTCGCATGCTCTTGCAGGTTCACGATGAAATCGTGCTGGAAGTGCCAAATGACGAGCTTACAGATGTCCGCCAGTTAGTCAAAGAAACCATGGAAGCTGCGATTGAGCTAGCCGTTCCACTAGTGGCTGATGAAAACGCTGGCCGAACTTGGTACGAGGCGAAATAAAACAAGATATAAAGAGCGTCAAAAACAGACTGAAAATTAGGAATCCGGACGAAGGAGTCATGCTCCTAGAAGGGATTATCTATTTTCCAAGGTTTTAGCCCAGATTCAGTTAAGACCCAAACACTGCAAAACTATCCAGCTTTATTATGAATGAGGAGGAAGTCTATGACTTATCATTTTCAAAATCCCAGCGATGCCATCGTCAAGCATTATTTGAAAAACAGCAAGGTGATTGCTGTTGTTGGCCTGTCTGACCGCGAAGAAACGACAAGCAACCGTGTGTCCAAGGAGATGCAGGAGCGGGGCTATCGCATTATCCCAGTCAATCCGCGGGCAGCGGGCAGTCAGATTTTTGGAGAGACTGTTTATGCCAGTCTCAAAGACATTCCTTTTCCGGTGGATATTGTTGATGTATACCGTCGCAGTGAGTTTTTGCCGGATGTGGCACTGGATTTTCTGCAGTCGGATGCCAAGATTTTCTGGGCTCAGTTGGGCTTGGAGAGTGAGGAGGCTGAGCAGATTTTGCGGGCAGCCGGTCGGGATGACATTGTCATGGATCGCTGCATTAAACGCGAGCATAGCCGCTTGATTCTGGGCGAATAAGATGGCCAAGTTAGTCATCATTCGTGGCAATTCCGGCTCTGGCAAGTCTAGCCTGACCAGGAAACTGCAGACTCACTACGGCCGAGGAACTCTCCTGATATCACAGGATACGGTTAGACGGGATATGCTCAAGGAAAAAGTTGAGCCGGGAAATTTATCTATTGACCTGACGGAAACATTGGCACGCTTCGGTTACGAACGTGATTTGCTGGTTCTGGTAGAAGGGTTTTATGAGACAGATATTTACGGACAGATGCTAGAGCAGTTGAAAAAGCTCTTCGCTCCGCAGGTCTTTGCTTACTACTATGACCTATCCTTTGAAGAAACAGTCCGCCGCCATCAGACTAGAGCGAAGCAAGAAGAATTTAGCCCAGCCGACATGAAGCGCTGGGGTAAAGAACGAGACTTCTTAGGCTGGGAAGAGGAATCCTTTTTCACAGATGAGGATTCGCTAGAGACAGCATTTGACAAAATCTGCTCTGCCCTGGACAAGACAGAATATAATAGTAAATAAAAAAACAACTCACAAGCTTAGGACAAGGAGCCCAGTGCTTGCGGGTTGTTTTCGTTTAGAATAGTTTTTTCTTTTTTCAACTCTTCGTAGAAGAGAATGTAAGCAGTCGCTGTATAAGGGAGAACCATAATATTCAATATGCCATAAGTCATTTTGGCCAGTAAATTCCAGCCGATAAAGCTCAGATCCAGCATAAATAGCTTTCCTTTGTAGCCCTTCATTAGCTTCCGACTTTGACGGATAGTAGAGAAAGCTCCCTGGTAGGTGTCAGTCTCAAGCTGGTCATATAGGATCAGCTCTGCTTGAGAATAGGCGTAGTACTGAGGAACAGCGATTCCCAGACCAAGGAATATCAAGAGGGTTCCCAGTAACATACCAGGGGTGTATTGAAGAATCTGCTGTCCTGCCTCGCTTTGAGCAGTCAGCACAGTATGGGCAGGAAGTTTTTCCGAAATATTGAGAATCTTATAAGCATTGAAGACGGACAGAAGACTCCCGCAAAATATAGGAAGATTCCAAAGGAAAAGCAAGAGTTGCTTGAGCAAAACGGTTTTAAAAACAGGCGTGAAGTTCTTGCTCGTAAACAGATGCCCAATATCTGAAAAGCGGACCTCGTTCTTGTTCTTGCGGATGACGGTTATCATGGTATAGCTGGCAGAAAGCAGCAGGAGAGTCGTGATAAACTGAATGGTCGTCGGGAAAAGAGTTTGGCTAATCAGAAAATATATGAACTGGCTGAAGGTCAGGTCAGAAACGGAGTCTCTTAGATTCCCAATAAGGGAAAGCAAGATGTTTAGGATGCCGGCAAGAGTCGGAGCTGCAAACAAAAGAAAAATCCCATTCGTTTGGCTTCGGATGGCACGAGCCTGAGCTCTGATATTACTTAGATTCATAATTCCTCCATTTGGATTTGTCTGTTACATTATATCATACCCCGTGACAGATAGAAGTTTTTTTGGTAAAATCATACGGTATCTTGTGAGCCCTTGCTGCTCATTATATAGAAGAAAAATCGCTGGGACTGTTTTTCCCAGCAGGAGGAAACATGTCAACATCACCGATTCAGTATCGTTTGATTAAAAAAGAAAAGCACACAGGTGCTCGCTTGGGAGAGATTATCACGCCTCACGGAACTTTTCCAACGCCTATGTTTATGCCAGTTGGGACCCAGGCGACGGTTAAGACCCAGTCACCAGAAGAGCTCAAGCAAATGGGTTCTGGTATCATCTTGTCCAATACTTATCACCTTTGGCTACGGCCGGGTGATGAGCTGATTGCCCGTGCAGGTGGCCTACACAAGTTCATGAACTGGGACCAGCCTATTCTGACCGATAGCGGCGGTTTCCAGGTTTATTCTCTAGCTGACAGCCGCAATATCACAGAAGAAGGGGTAACTTTCAAGAACCACCTCAATGGTTCCAAAATGTTCCTGTCGCCAGAAAAGGCTATCTCCATCCAGAACAATCTAGGCAGTGACATCATGATGTCCTTTGATGAGTGTCCGCAGTTCTACCAACCTTATGACTATGTCAAGAAGTCTATTGAGCGGACTAGCCGTTGGGCGGAACGTGGACTGAAAGCTCACAGCCGCCCGCACGACCAGGGTCTCTTTGGCATTGTTCAGGGTGCTGGCTTTGAAGATTTACGCCGCCAGTCTGCTCAAGACTTGGTCAGCATGGATTTCCCGGGCTACTCAATCGGAGGACTAGCTGTCGGAGAGTCTCATGAGGAGATGAATGCAGTGCTGGACTTCACAACGCCAATGCTGCCTGAAAACAAGCCCCGCTATCTTATGGGAGTAGGAGCGCCAGATAGCTTGATTGATGGTGTTATCCGTGGTGTGGATATGTTTGACTGCGTTCTGCCGACTCGCATTGCCCGAAACGGCACCTGTATGACCAGCGAAGGACGTCTGGTGGTTAAAAATGCTCAGTTTGAGGAAGATTTCACGCCTTTGGACCACAACTGTGACTGCTACACTTGTAGCAACTACACGAGGGCCTATATCCGCCACTTGCTTAAAGCGGATGAAACCTTTGGGATTCGCCTGACCAGTTATCACAACCTCTACTTCTTGGTAAACCTTATGAAGAAGGTTCGCCAAGCTATTATGGATGACAACTTGCTGGAATTCCGTGAAGACTTTATTGAGCGCTACGGCTACAATAAATCCAGTCGAAATTTCTAAGAAGCTCCATTGAAAGGGGAAGCTATGTCTGATGAAGAGAAATTGCTGAAAAGATTGACAGCGTATCTGTCAGATGACCAAAAACATACTATACTTATTTATGGTCATGGTGCTTCAGGCAAGTCAACTTTTGCTCGAAGACTCCAGTTAGCCTTGGGTGAGGAACGAGCCAATCTGCTGGAAACAGATCCTTATGTAATTACTGGAGAGTATCGAGATTTGCTCAGTTCTAAAGATTTTCCGCATCAAAAAGTCACAGCCTGCCTCCCAGCCGTTCATGAACTAAGCAGTCTGGAGCGAGATATTTGTGCCTTGCAGTCTGGTCTGGATATTCTGACCATTGGCACAGCTTGGTCGCCTAGCTTGCGTTTATCAGCCCGAAAGCCGATTTTAATAGTAGAAGGTATGTCGGCTGCCTTTTTGCCTGAAAGCTTGTTTGATTTGTCGATTTGTTTTTACACGGATGATCAGACTGAGTTAGAGCGCCGCTTGGCTCGGGATGTGGCTGTGCGAGAGCGCAGGCCAGAGTGGATAGAGCAGACGCATCTGGCTCGGCGAGAGCAATATAGGCACTTTTATCAACCCTATCTAGCAGCTGCTGATCTTGTCATCTGCCAGTCGGGCAACAGCTTTCGCATCGAAAAGGACAGTCCCTTGTTATAAAACAAAGTAGCCAAGAGTAAATTTTCATTTTTAATCTCACTGATGTGCGTCAGTGAGATTTTGTATTTTCTGAATACAAACTCGAATAAATAGGTGAAAAAGTCTAAATTTTCTTCTAGATAATGACTTACAAGGCTTATAAATTGTTTAGAAAACACTTTCATAAAAAATTATCCTAAAAATCTTTAAAAAATTACTCAAATCCCTTGCAATGACTGGTTCTTTGTGTTAAGATACTATGGTGCTGTAAAAATACAGTGTGTAGCTTTGATGCAAGAGGTTGCGACACGCTCGGTTGCATTGCCACGCAATCACCTGTCGGTTTTCTTGTGGAGCTAGCCTATTATCTTAAATAGACGAAAAGGAGAAAAAGATGGCAAACAAAAAAATCCGCATCCGTTTGAAAGCTTACGAACATCGTACACTTGATACAGCGGCTGCAAAAATCGTAGAAACTGCTACTCGTACTGGTGCTGAAGTTGCGGGTCCAATCCCACTTCCAACTGAGCGCAGTCTCTACACAATCATTCGTGCGACTCACAAATACAAAGACTCTCGCGAACAATTTGAAATGCGTACTCACAAACGCTTGATCGATATCATTAACCCAACTCAAAAAACAGTTGACGCTTTGATGAAATTAGATCTTCCAAGTGGTGTGAACGTAGAGATTAAACTTTAATCTAAAGCTTGATCTAAACCAGAGCATGAAAAACGCTCGTTAAAAACTTTTTGAAAAAAATTATAGAAAAGGAAACATTTTCTCATGACAAAAGGAATCTTAGGGAAAAAAGTGGGAATGACTCAAATCTTCACTGAAGCTGGCGAATTAATCCCTGTAACTGTTGTTGAAGCAGCTCCAAACGTTGTTCTTCAAGTTAAAACAGTTGAAACAGATGGTTACAACGCAGTTCAAGTTGGTTTTGATGACCTTCGTGACGTATTGAGCAACAAACCTGCCAAAGGCCATGTAGCGAAAGCTAACACAGCTCCTAAGCGCTTCATTCGTGAATTCAAAAACATTGAAGGCTTGGAAGTAGGAGCAGAAATCACTGTCGATACATTCGAAGCTGGTGATGTTGTTGATGTAACAGGAACTTCAAAAGGTAAAGGTTTCCAAGGTGTTATCAAACGCCACGGCCAATCTCGTGGTCCAATGGCTCACGGTTCACGTTACCATCGTCGTCCTGGTTCAATGGGACCGGTTGCGCCAAACCGCGTTTTCAAAAACAAACGCTTGGCTGGACGTATGGGTGGCAACCGTGTGACGATTCAAAACCTTGAAGTCGTACAGGTTGTTCCAGAGAAGAACGTTATCCTGATTAAAGGTAACGTACCAGGTGCTAAGAAATCTCTTATCACTATCAAGTCAGCAGTTAAAGCTGGTAAATAATAAAGAAAGGGGAAATCAGTCACAATGGCAAACGTAAAATTATTTGACCAAACTGGTAAAGAAGCTGGTGAAGTAGTTCTGAACGATGCGGTCTTTGGTATTGAACCAAATGAATCAGTTGTCTTTGATGTTATCATCAGCCAACGCGCTAGCCTTCGTCAAGGAACTCACGCTGTTAAAAACCGTTCTGCAGTATCAGGCGGCGGACGCAAACCATGGCGTCAAAAAGGAACTGGACGTGCTCGTCAAGGTTCTATCCGCTCTCCACAATGGCGTGGTGGTGGTATCGTATTCGGTCCAACTCCTCGTTCATATGCTTACAAACTTCCACGTAAAGTTCGTAGATTGGCATTGAAATCAGTTTACTCTGAAAAAGTTGCTGAAAACAAATTCGTAGCTGTAGACAGCCTTTCATTTACAGCTCCAAAAACTGCTGAGTTTGCAAAAGTGCTTGCTGCGCTAAGTATCGACACAAAAGTACTTGTTATTCTTGAAGAAGGAAACGAATTCGCTGCACTTTCAGCACGTAACCTTCCAAATGTTAAAGTTGCAACTGCAACAACAGCAAGCGTTCTGGACATCGTAAACAGCGACAAACTTCTTGTTACTCAAGCAGCTATCTCTAAAATTGAGGAGGTTCTTGCATAATGAATTTGTACGACGTAATCAAAAAACCTGTTATCACTGAAGGCTCAATGGCTCAGTACGAAGCAGGCAAATACGTATTTGAAGTGGACACTCGCGCTCACAAACTCTTGATCAAGCAAGCTGTTGAAGCTGCTTTTGAAGGAGTTAAAGTTGCTAACGTTAACACTATCAATGTAAAACCAAAAGCAAAACGCGTTGGACGCTACACTGGTTTTACAAACAAAACTAAAAAAGCTATCGTAACACTGACAGCTGATTCTAAAGCAATCGAGTTGTTCGGTGCAGAAGAAGAATAATCTAAGGAGGAAATATCGTGGGAATTCGTGTTTATAAACCAACAACAAACGGTCGCCGTAATATGACTTCTTTGGATTTCGCTGAAATCACTACCAGCACTCCAGAAAAATCTTTGCTTGTTTCTTTGAAGAGCAAGGCTGGTCGTAATAACAACGGTCGCATCACTGTTCGTCACCAAGGTGGCGGCCACAAGCGCCACTACCGTTTGATTGACTTCAAGCGTAACAAAGACGCTGTTGAAGCAGTTGTAAAAACAATCGAGTATGATCCAAATCGTTCAGCAAACATCGCTTTGGTTCACTACACTGACGGTGTGAAGGCTTATATCATCGCTCCTAAAGGTCTTGAAGTTGGTCAACGCATCGTTTCAGGTCCTGAAGCAGATATCAAAGTCGGAAACGCCCTTCCGCTTGCTAACATCCCGGTTGGTACTTTGGTTCACAACATTGAGTTGAAGCCAGGCCGCGGTGGAGAATTGGTTCGTGCTGCTGGAGCTTCTGCTCAAGTATTGGGTCAAGAAGGTAAGTACACTCTTGTTCGTCTTCAATCAGGCGAAGTTCGTATGATTCTTGGTACTTGTCGCGCTACAGTTGGTGTTGTCGGAAACGAACAACATGGACTTGTAAACCTTGGTAAAGCAGGACGTAGCCGTTGGAAAGGTATCCGTCCAACAGTTCGCGGTTCTGTAATGAACCCTAACGATCACCCACACGGTGGTGGTGAAGGTAAAGCACCAGTTGGTCGTAAAGCGCCATCTACTCCATGGGGCAAACCTGCTCTTGGACTTAAAACTCGTAACAAAAAAGCGAAATCTGACAAACTTATCGTTCGTCGTCGCAACGAGAAATAATTTAAAACAATCTATCCGCCAGCTCGGTAGCGCTGCTTAGTCAGCGCAGGCCGCTGTGGTACTTATTTAAAGGAGAAAATATAAAATGGGACGCAGTCTTAAAAAAGGACCTTTCGTCGATGAGCATCTGATGAAGAAAGTTGAAGCTCAAGCTAACGACGAAAAGAAAAAAGTCATCAAAACTTGGTCACGTCGTTCAACGATCTTCCCAAGTTTCATTGGTTACACAATTGCAGTTTATGACGGACGTAAACACGTGCCTGTTTACATCCAGGAAGACATGGTAGGTCACAAGCTTGGTGAATTTGCGCCAACTCGTACTTACAAGGGTCACGCTGCAGACGACAAGAAAACACGTAGAAAATAAGGAGAACATAAATGGCAGAAATTACTTCAGCTAAAGCAATGGCTCGTACAGTGCGTGTTTCACCTCGTAAATCTCGTCTGGTTCTTGACAATATTCGTGGTAAAAACGTCGCTGACGCAATCGCAATCTTGAAATTCACTCCAAACAAAGCTGCTGGCATTATCGAAAAAGTTTTGAACTCTGCAATCGCTAATGCTGAAAACAACTTTGGTTTGGAAAAAGCAAACTTGGTAGTATCTGAAGCTTTCGCAAACGAAGGACCAACTATGAAACGTTTCCGTCCGCGCGCTAAAGGTTCAGCTTCACCAATCAACAAACGCACAAGCCACATCACTGTGGTCGTTGCAGAAAAATAAGGAGGTAACATCGTGGGTCAAAAAGTACATCCAATTGGTATGCGTGTCGGCATCATCCGTGATTGGGATGCCAAATGGTATGCTGAAAAAGAATACGCGGATTACCTTCATGAAGATCTTGCAATCCGTAAATTCGTTCAAAAAGAATTGGCTGACGCAGCGATTTCAACTATTGAAATTGAACGCGCAGTAAACAAAGTAAACGTTTCTCTTCACACTGCTAAACCAGGTATGGTTATCGGTAAAGGCGGAGCAAACGTTGATGCACTCCGTGCAAAACTCAACAAATTGACTGGAAAACAAGTCCACATCAACATCATCGAAATCAAGCGTCCTGACTTGGATGCGCATCTGGTTGGTGAAGGAATTGCTCGCCAGCTTGAACAGCGTGTAGCTTTCCGTCGTGCTCAAAAACAAGCTATCCAACGCACAATGCGTGCAGGAGCTAAAGGAATCAAAACTCAAGTATCAGGTCGTTTGAATGGTGCAGATATTGCCCGCAGCGAAGGTTACTCTGAGGGAACTGTTCCGCTTCACACACTTCGTGCGGATATTGATTACGCTTGGGAAGAAGCTGATACTACTTACGGTAAACTGGGTGTTAAAGTCTGGATCTACCGTGGAGAAGTCCTTCCAGCTCGTAAAAACACTAAAGGAGGTAAATAACCAATGTTAGTACCTAAACGTGTTAAACACCGTCGCGAATTCCGTGGAAAAATGCGCGGTGAAGCTAAAGGCGGAAAAGAAGTAGCATTTGGAGAATACGGTCTTCAAGCAACTACTAGCCACTGGATTACTAACCGCCAAATCGAAGCTGCCCGTATCGCTATGACTCGTTACATGAAACGTGGTGGTAAAGTTTGGATTAAAATCTTCCCACACAAATCATACACTGCAAAAGCTATCGGTGTACGGATGGGATCTGGTAAAGGTGCTCCAGAAGGATGGGTTGCACCAGTTAAGCGTGGCAAAGTAATGTTTGAAGTTGCTGGTGTTTCAGAAGAAATCGCTCGCGAAGCACTTCGCCTTGCAAGCCACAAACTTCCAGTTAAATGTAAATTCGTAAAACGTGAAGCAGAATAAGGAGAAGGCATGAAACTTAATGAAGTAAAAGAATTTGTTAAAGAACTTCGTGGTCTTTCTCAAGAAGAACTCGCGAAGCGTGAAAATGAATTGAAGAAAGAATTGTTTGATCTTCGTTTCCAAGCAGCTGCTGGCCAATTGGAGCAGACAGCTCGTTTGAAAGAAGTGAAGAAACAAATCGCTCGTATCAAAACTATTCAATCAGAAGTTAAATAATAGACTAGGGAAGGAGAATTTCAATGGAACGCAATAATCGTAAAGTTCTTGTCGGACGCGTTGTTTCTGACAAAATGGACAAAACAATCACAGTTGTAGTTGAAACTAAACGTAACCACCCAGTCTATGGTAAACGTATTAACTACTCTAAGAAGTACAAAGCACATGACGAAAACAATGTTGCCAAAGAAGGCGATATCGTTCGTATCATGGAAACTCGTCCGCTTTCAGCTACAAAACGCTTCCGTCTTGTAGAAGTCGTTGAAGAAGCGGTTATCATCTAATCAAACCAGAAAGGAGAAAACTTAAATGATTCAAACAGAAACTCGTTTGAAAGTTGCCGACAACAGCGGCGCTCGCGAAATCTTGACAATCAAAGTTCTTGGTGGCTCAGGACGTAAGTTCGCTAACATCGGTGATGTAATCGTTGCGTCTGTAAAACAAGCTACTCCTGGTGGTGCGGTTAAGAAAGGTGACGTTGTAAAAGCTGTTATCGTTCGTACTAAATCAGGTGCTCGTCGTAAAGATGGCTCATACATCAAATTTGACGAAAACGCTGCAGTCATCATCCGTGAAGACAAAACTCCTCGCGGAACTCGTATCTTCGGCCCAGTTGCTCGTGAATTGCGTGACGGCGGCTTCATGAAGATCGTATCATTGGCTCCAGAAGTACTTTAATCATAATTAACAAACACAGTCCCCTGGCAAAAGTCAGGGTGCCCCTAGGGGCGTAAGAATTAAGAGGAGAAATAAATGTTTGTAAAAAAAGGCGACAAAGTTCGCGTAATTGCTGGTAAAGACAAGGGTGTTGAAGCACTTGTTGTTACAGCTCTTCCCAAAGTAAACAAAGTTGTTGTTGAAGGTGTAAACATCGTTAAGAAACACCAAAAGCCAAATAACGAAAACCCTCAAGGTGCTATCGTGGAAAAAGAAGCACCAATCCATGTGTCAAACGTTCAAGTACTTGACAAAAATGGTGTTGCAGGACGTGTTGGCTACAAGTTTGTAGACGGCAAAAAAGTTCGTTACAATAAAAAATCAGGCGAAGTGCTTGACTAATCACGAAGGAAAGGAGAAGTATAATGGCAAATCGTTTAAAAGAAAAATATCTTAAAGAAGTAGTTCCTGCTTTGACTGAAAAGTTCAACTACTCATCTGTTATGGCTGTGCCAAAAGTGGATAAAATCGTTTTGAACATGGGTGTCGGTGACGCTGTATCAAACGCTAAAAACCTTGAAAAAGCTGCTGAAGAATTGGCTCTTATCTCAGGTCAAAAACCACTTATCACTAAAGCTAAAAAATCAATCGCCGGCTTCCGTCTTCGTGAAGGTGTAGCGATCGGTGCTAAAGTAACCCTTCGTGGCGAACGTATGTATGAATTCTTGGATAAATTGGTTTCAGTTTCTCTTCCACGTGTTCGTGACTTCCACGGTGTTCCAACAAAATCTTTTGATGGACGCGGAAACTACACACTTGGTGTGAAAGAACAATTGATCTTCCCAGAAATCAACTTTGATGACGTTGATAAGACTCGTGGTCTTGACATCGTTATCGTAACAACTGCTAACACTGACGAAGAGTCACGCGAATTGCTTACAGGCCTTGGAATGCCTTTTGCAAAATAATATAGGAGGTAAAACAAATGGCTAAAAAATCAATGATTGCTAAGAACAAACGCCCAGCTAAGTTCTCTACGCAAGCTTATACTCGTTGTGAAAAATGTGGCCGTCCACATTCCGTTTACCGCAAGTTTAAACTTTGCCGTGTTTGCTTCCGTGAATTAGCATACAAAGGACAAATCCCTGGCGTTACCAAAGCATCTTGGTAATTCTAGCTTCCAATCCCGTCGTGATTCGTCGTTATCTGCTTTTGCCTAACTCAAGTTATGCCTGCAAGCAGATGCCTAGACTCACTTAGGAATTGAAACCTAGAAACATATTCTGAGCCCAGCTCAATCATTAACTAGCAAGTGCAGCTTGCAAACTACTAGTAAGAGGAGAATTATAAAATGGTTATGACTGACCCAATTGCAGACTTTTTGACACGTATCCGTAATGCTAACCAAGCAAACCACGAAGTGCTTGAAGTGCCTGCATCAAACATCAAAAAAGGGATTGCTGAAATCCTGAAGCGTGAAGGTTTTGTAAAAAACGTGGAAATCATCGAAGATGACAAACAAGGCATCATCCGTGTATTCCTTAAATACGGACAAAATGGTGAAAAAGTTATCACTGGTTTGAAACGTATTTCAAAACCAGGTCTGCGTGTTTACAAGAAGCGCGAAGATCTTCCAAAAGTTCTGAACGGACTTGGAATTGCTATCCTTTCAACATCTGAAGGCTTGCTGACTGATAAAGAAGCGCGCCAAAAGAATGTTGGTGGGGAAGTTATCGCTTACGTTTGGTAATATTTAGCTCCCAATTTCTGTGTGACTCTTCGTTATCGTCTCTTGCCTAACCCAGAGTTATGCTCGCGAGACGATGCCTTGATTCACTTTGAAATTGAAACTTAAATATTCCTTTCAATCGAGAAATCGATTTAAACCCCGTGAAAACTGGTCGCTTGCGGCCTGACAATCTAACAGGAGAATATATACATGTCACGTATTGGTAATAAAGTTATCGTGTTGCCTGCTAGTGTTGAACTTAGCAACAAAGACAACGTTGTAACTGTAAAAGGACCTAAAGGAGAACTGACTCGTGAGTTCTCAAAAGATATTGAAATCCGTGTGGAAGGAACTGAAGTTACTCTTCACCGTCCAAACGATTCAAAAGAAATGAAAACAATCCACGGAACTACTCGTGCCCTTTTGAACAACATGGTTGTTGGTGTATCAGAAGGATTCAAGAAAGAACTTGAAATGCGTGGGGTTGGTTACCGTGCTCAACTTCAAGGCAAAAAGCTTGTGCTTTCAGTTGGTAAATCTCATCCAGACGAAGTAGAAGCACCAGAAGGCATCACTTTTGAACTTCCAAACCCAACGACTATCGTTATCAGCGGAATTTCAAAAGAAGTAGTTGGACAAACAGCAGCTTACGTACGTAGTCTGCGTGCTCCAGAGCCATACAAAGGTAAAGGTATCCGCTACGTTGGTGAATTCGTTCGCCGTAAAGAAGGTAAAACTGGTAAATAATCTTGTCTGGCTGATTTTTTCAGCCAAACAAGCTGTTTCCCAACGTTGTGCATAAGCACAAGATTAAAATTAAGAGGTGAAAATTGTGATTACGAAACCAGATAAAAATAAAATCCGCCAAAAACGCCACCGTCGCGTTCGCGGAAAACTCTCTGGAACTGCTGATCGCCCACGTTTGAACGTATTCCGTTCTAATACAGGCATCTACGCTCAAGTGATTGATGACGTAGCGGGTGTAACGCTCGCAAGCGCTTCAACTCTTGACAAAGAAGTTTCAAAAGGAACTAAAACAGAACAAGCCGTTGTTGTTGGTAAGCTCGTTGCTGAACGTGCAGTTGCTAAAGGTATTTCTGAAGTCGTCTTCGACCGCGGTGGATATCTCTATCACGGACGTGTAAAAGCTTTGGCTGATGCAGCTCGTGAAAACGGATTGAAATTCTAAGAGGAGGACACTAGAAAATGGCATTTAAAGACAACGCAGTTGAACTTGAAGAACGTTTAGTTGCCATCAACCGTGTTACAAAAGTTGTTAAAGGTGGACGTCGTCTTCGCTTTGCAGCTCTTGTAGTTGTTGGTGATCGCAATGGTCGTGTTGGCTTCGGTACTGGTAAAGCTCAAGAAGTACCAGAAGCAATCCGTAAAGCAGTTGAAGATGCGAAGAAGAATTTGATTGAAGTACCAATGGTTGGCACAACAATTCCTCACGAAGTTCTTTCAGAATTTGGCGGAGCGAAAGTATTGCTTAAGCCAGCTGTTGAGGGTTCTGGAGTTGCTGCCGGTGGTGCGGTTCGTGCCGTCATCGAGTTGGCAGGTGTAGCAGATGTTACATCTAAATCTCTTGGCTCTAACACTCCAATCAACATCGTTCGCGCAACTGTTGAAGGTTTGAAACAATTAAAACGCGCTGAAGAAGTTGCTGCCCTTCGTGGTATTTCAGTTTCTGACTTGGCATAAGAAAGGGGATAACATGGCTCAAATTAAAATTACTTTGACTAAGTCTCCAATCGGACGCATCCCGTCACAACGTAAAACTGTTGTAGCACTTGGACTTGGCAAATTGAACAGCTCAGTTATCAAAGAAGATAATCCAGCAGTACACGGTATGATTACTGCAGTATCACACTTGGTAACTGTTGAAGAAGTTAAATAAGCTTTGCTGGTTTAACAACTTTAAATTCAAAATAAATTAGGGGATGGGATTTTCTCAGCCCCTAAAACTAAATATATGTATAGGCGAGTTTATATAGGAGACACCTTTTCTCCTATATGAGCGCTAGCATTTTACAAAAGAGGAGAAATAATATAATGAAACTTCATGAATTACAACCTGCTGCAGGTTCTCGTAAAGTCCGCAACCGTGTTGGTCGTGGTACATCATCTGGTAATGGTAAAACATCTGGCCGTGGTCAAAAAGGTCAAAAAGCTCGTAGCGGTGGCGGCGTTCGCCTTGGTTTTGAAGGTGGACAAACTCCATTGTTCCGTCGTCTTCCAAAACGTGGTTTCCTGAACATCAACCGCAAAGAATATGCGATTGTTAACCTTGACCAACTGAACGCCTTTGAAGATGGCGCTGAAGTAACACCAGTTGTTCTCATCGAAGCAGGTATTGTAAAAGCTGAAAAATCAGGTATCAAGATTCTTGGTAACGGAGAATTGACAAAGAAATTGACTGTTAAGGCAGCTAAATTCTCTAAATCAGCTGAAGAAGCTATCACTGCTAAAGGTGGTTCAGTGGAAGTCATCTAAGCGAGGTGACCTATGTTTTTCAAACTATTAAAAGACGCATTTAAAATCAAACAGGTACGGTCTAAGATTCTGTTCACGATTTTTATCATCTTAGTTTTCCGTATCGGTACAACCATAACGGTTCCAGGGATTAATGCCAAAGCCTTAAGCAATTTGAATGATTTGCCATTCCTGAATATGCTGAGCTTGGTCTCTGGTAATGCCATGCGCAACTTCTCAGTCTTTGCACTTGGAGTCAGCCCTTACATCACAGCTTCGATCGTTGTTCAGCTGCTGCAAATGGACTTGCTTCCGAAGTTTGTAGAGTGGGGTAAGCAAGGTGAGGTAGGACGCAGGAAGCTGAATCAAGCGACTCGTTATATCGCCCTCGTGTTGGCCTTTGTGCAGGCGATTGGGATTACCGCCGGTTTTGATACTCTCTCAAGAGCTAATCTAGTTGCCAATCCTAATGTGCAGACCTACGCTTTGATTTGCGTTCTTCTAGCAACTGGTTCTATGATTGTAACTTGGCTAGGTGAGCAGATTACAGACAAGGGTTACGGAAATGGCGTTTCTATGATCATCTTTGCTGGTATCGTTTCAGCTATCCCTGATATGATTAAAGGTATCTATGAAGATTACTTTGTCAATATTCCTAGTGAGCGTTTGACTTCATCCTTCATTTTTGTAGGGATTCTGATTGTGGCAGTCCTGCTGATTATCTACTTTACAACCTTTGTACAGCAGGCTGAATATAAAATTCCAATTCAGTATACGAAAGTAGCTAAGGGGGCACCTTCAAGTTCCTATCTGCCGCTAAAAGTCAATCCAGCTGGGGTTATTCCAGTCATCTTTGCCAGCTCGATTACAGCTGCACCGGCAGCGATTTTCCAAGTTGTCAGTGCCATGGGCTATGACGCAGATTGGGTTAAGACAGCTCAGTCACTTTTGGCAACAACGACCATTAGTGGTATGTTCATGTACGCCTTCCTGATCGTCCTCTTTACATTCTTCTATACTTTTGTACAGATTAATCCAGAGAAGACAGCAGAAAATCTGCAAAAGAGCGGAGCCTACATTCCAGGTGTTCGTCCTGGTAAAGGAACAGAAGACTACATGTCTAAGCTGCTGCGTCGTTTGGCAACAGTGGGCTCTCTCTTCCTAGGTTTCATTTCTATCCTGCCTATCTTGGCTAAAGATGTATTTGGATTGACAGATGCCGTTGCTCTTGGAGGAACCAGTCTCTTGATCATCATCTCAACTGGTATTGAGGGAATGAAACAGCTAGAAGGCTACCTGTTGAAGAGAAAGTATGTCGGCTTTATGGATACTTCAGAGTAAGGGAATTTTTGAATAGCTTTTCTAATGAAAAGACTGTTCAGATAACCTTTCTTGAACCGAAAAATAAACAAAATAAAAGGGGACAGAGTAGACTCACCCCCTTCTATTTTGTTTTTAAACGAGTTTATTAATCGGTTTAATAGATTGCTTTAAAAACAAAAAAGGAGACCAATCATGAATCTTTTGATTATGGGCTTACCAGGTGCTGGTAAAGGAACTCAAGCTGCTAAAATCGTTGAGAGCTTCAATGTTGCACATATTTCAACTGGAGATATGTTCCGTGCGGCGATTGCTAACCAAACAGAGATGGGCGTTCTAGCCAAGTCCTATATTGACAAGGGCGAGTTGGTGCCAGACCAAGTGACAAACGGCATTGTCAAAGAGCGCTTGAGTCAGGACGATATTAAGCAAACAGGCTTCCTCTTGGATGGCTATCCACGAACGATTGAGCAAGCAAATGCCTTGGACAAAACATTGGCTGAACTTGGTATCGAACTTGAAGGTGTAATCAATATTGAAGTGGATCCTAACAGCTTACTGGAGCGTTTGAGTGGTCGGATTATCCATCGTCAAACTGGCGAAACCTTCCATAAGGTCTTCAATCCGCCAGCAGACTACAAGGAAGAGGATTATTATCAGCGCGAAGATGACAAGCCTGAGACGGTTAAGCGTCGTTTGGATGTCAACATCGCTCAAGGTCAGCCAATCATTGATCACTATCGCAGCAAAGGTTTGGTCCATGATATTCAAGGAAATCAAGATATTGATGATGTCTTCTCTGACATTGAAAAAGTGCTGACAAATTTGAAATAAAAGCGTTTTCCTGCTTGCAATATTTGACAAGTAGTGATACAATGAATTAGTCTGACTTATAATTGTTACCTCTGTGTTCAGAGGGATCAAATCGAAATTTATGGAGGTACTTTTGCGTGGCAAAAGACGATGTGATTGAGGTTGAAGGCAAGGTAGTTGATACAATGCCTAATGCAATGTTTACGGTTGAACTTGAAAATGGACATCAGATTTTAGCAACAGTTTCTGGTAAAATTCGTAAAAACTATATTCGTATTTTAGCGGGAGACCGTGTGACTGTAGAAATGAGTCCTTATGATTTGACGCGTGGACGGATCACATACCGCTTTAAATAATCGAAAAACTTGGAGGGAAAAAATGAAAGTAAGACCATCGGTCAAACCAATTTGCGAATACTGCAAAGTTATTCGTCGTAATGGTCGTGTTATGGTAATTTGCCCAGCAAATCCAAAACACAAACAACGTCAAGGATAAGATAGAAAGGAGAAAAAATGGCTCGTATTGCTGGAGTTGACATTCCAAATGACAAACGTGTAGTCGTTTCGCTGACTTATGTGTACGGTATCGGACTTCCAACTTCTAAGAAAATCTTGGCAGCTGCTGGAGTTTCAGAAGACATCCGTGTAAAAGATCTTACAATCGAACAAGAAGACGCTATCCGTCGTGAAGTAGATGCGATTAAAGTTGAAGGTGACCTTCGTCGTGAAGTAAACTTGAACATCAAACGTTTGATGGAAATCGGTTCATACCGTGGAATCCGTCACCGTCGTGGACTTCCTGTCCGTGGACAAAACACTAAAAATAACGCCCGCACTCGTAAAGGTAAAGCTGTTGCGATTGCAGGTAAGAAAAAATAATATAAGGAGGTAAAAAGTCTTGGCTAAACCAACACGTAAACGTCGTGTGAAGAAAAATATCGAATCCGGTATTGCTCATATTCACGCTACATTTAATAACACTATTGTTATGATTACTGATGTGCATGGTAACGCGATTGCTTGGTCATCTGCTGGAGCTCTTGGATTTAAAGGTTCTCGTAAATCTACTCCATTTGCTGCCCAAATGGCATCTGAAGCAGCTGCTAAATCTGCACAGGAACACGGTCTGAAATCAGTTGAAGTTACTGTAAAAGGTCCAGGTTCTGGTCGTGAGTCTGCTATTCGTGCTCTTGCTGCCGCTGGTCTTGAAGTAACAGCTATTCGTGATGTGACTCCTGTACCACACAATGGTGCTCGTCCTCCAAAACGTCGCCGTGTATAATCACCAACCGTTACACTGCTTTTCGTTTAAGAGGGAGTATAGCAAATGATTGAGTTTGAAAAACCAAATATAACAAAAATTGATGAAAATAAAGATTATGGCAAGTTTGTAGTAGAGCCGCTTGAGCGTGGCTATGGTACAACACTGGGAAATTCTCTTCGCCGTGTGCTTTTGGCTTCACTTCCAGGTGCTGCTGTTACTTCAATTAATATTGAAGGCGTTTTGCACGAGTTTGATACAATTTCCGGTGTCCGCGAAGACGTGATGCAAATCATTTTGCACGTCAAAGGGATTGCTGTAAAATCTTACGTCCAAGACGAAAAGATTATTGAACTGGATGTTGAAGGACCAGCAGAAGTAACTGCCGGAGACATTTTGACAGACAGTGATATTGAAATTATAAACCCTGATCATTATCTCTTTACAATCGGAGAAGGCGCAAGCTTTAAGGCGACGATGACTGTCAACAGCGGTCGTGGTTATGTGCCTGCAGATGAAAATAAGAAAGATGATGCACCAGTGGGAACACTTGCAGTGGATTCTATCTATACGCCAGTGACAAAAGTTAATTACCAGGTTGAACCAGCTCGTGTTGGTAGCAACGATGGTTTTGACAAACTAACCCTTGAAATTTTAACGAATGGAACAATTATTCCAGAAGATGCTTTGGGACTTTCAGCCCGCATCCTTACGGAACATTTGAATCTCTTCACTAACCTGACAGAAGTAGCTATCGCTGCAGACGTTATGAAAGAAGCAGAAAAGACTTCTGATGACCGCATTTTGGAACGGACCATCGAAGAATTAGATTTGTCAGTTCGCTCATACAACTGTTTGAAACGTGCAGGTATCAATACTGTATTTGATTTGACAGAAAAATCTGAGCCAGAAATGATGAAAGTTCGTAACTTGGGACGCAAGAGTCTGGAAGAAGTAAAAGTTAAACTTGCTGATCTCGGTCTGGGGTTAAAAAACGATAAATAAAGGAGGAATACATGGCTTACCGTAAACTAGGACGCACTAGCTCACAACGTAAAGCAATGCTTCGCGATTTGACTACTGATTTGCTGATCAACGAATCAATCGTGACAACTGAAGCTCGTGCTAAAGAAATCCGTAAAACAGTTGAAAAAATGATTACATTGGGCAAACGAGGAGACTTGCACGCTCGTCGTCAAGCAGCAGCTTTTGTACGCAATGAAATCGCATCAGAAAACTACGATGAAGCAACAGAAAAGTATACTACAACTACTGCTCTTCAAAAATTGTTCTCTGATATTGCACCACGCTATGCAGAGCGCAACGGTGGATATACTCGTATCCTGAAAACTGAACCGCGCCGCGGAGATGCTGCGCCAATGGCAATCATCGAATTAGTATAAGATCATCAATCTTTGTTGAGTGTTATGATGATGGAATAGAACTTCTATTCTTAGTCTAGCTCTGGTCTACCGCTAGGATTTTTTCCTAGCGGGAACACTCATCATATAGGTGATAATAGGTAGACGCTTGTTTACGAAATTGCTTTTAAGACAAAAACAATTTCGTAAGCAGGCGTTTTTGCATGAAGCTAGGAAAATACCTGAAATTTTGTTATAATACTCTAACACTATCAAAAATTTACAGGAAATGGAAATGATTGATTCAATCCAAATTTTAAAAGAACGCTATTTAAAGAATATTAAAGAAAATCCAACTGTCTACATTGGCATTGAGTTAGAATTTCCTATTGTCAATAGCCAGGGCGGAGCGACTGATACAAATGTAGCTAAAAATCTCTTGAAACGTCTGTTGGAAGAGTATGATTTTGAGGCAGAACGATTCGATAGAGATGAAAATCCTATCCAACTGAAATCTACTAAAAATGAGGACAGAATTCTTTTTGAGGTCTCTTACAATACTTTGGAATTTGCTTTTGCCAAGGCTAGCAGAATTCAAGAAGTTGAAGAGCGTTTTAAGAACTATCTGAACATTATTCAGCCAATTCTGCGTGAAGAACATCATGAAATTCAAGGAGAAGGTATTCATCCTTTCTGGTCAGAAAATGATAATAGTCCAGTTAAGTATCCAAGATATGAAATGCTGATGCAGTATTTAGCTATGGGAAAGAACATGGATGGTCTGCACAATTATCCGGAATATGGTGCTTTTATTTGTGGGAGTCAAGTTCAGCTGGATGTCTCAAGAGAAAATTATTTAACTGTTATCAATGTCTTCAATCAAATTGAAGCTGCTAAGGCATACCTCTTTGCCAATTCAGAGTTTTCAGATTCTTCTTGGGATACAAAAATAGCTCGGGATATTTTCTGGGAGCAGTCGATGCATGGCATTTTACAGGAAAATGCAGGTGTGAATTCGAAAGATTTTCAAACTGAAGATGAATTTTTTGCATATCTTGATAGATCAGCACTTTTCACTGCCGAACGTGAAGGTACATCCTACTATTTCTATCCGATAGCTGCTAATGAATACTTGAGTCAGAAAACTATCGAAGCTTACAGCCTTTCAGGTGAAAAAGTAAACTTGACTCCAAGGGAAGCAGACTTCAGGAATCATAGAAGTTACCAGTATCAAGATTTGACGACACGGGGGACAGTAGAGTTTCGGAGCGTCTGCACCCAGCCTTTTGAAAAAACCTTTGCTTCTGCCGCTTTTCATCTTGGTATTTTAGAAAACTTGAAAAATGTAAAAGCCTATTTACAAGACGCTCCCTTCTTTCAAGAGGAAGGTCGGGATTACAAAGTTTTAAGAAGAAAGTTTTCTAAAAAAGAGTTGTCTGCAAGTGAAACAGAGCATATTTATGAATTCACAAAGCCTTTGCTTCAGTTGGCAAGAGCTGGTTTATTAGCCCGTCAATTAGGGGAGGAAGTATATCTTCCTACACTCTAATAGATGGAAAGACTTTAATGAATAAAAAACTTCAAAAAAATATTAGAAAAGGTATTGACAGGGTGGAGGTATAGGTGATATACTAATATAGTTGTCGCGAAAGACAAAGCCCTTTGAAAACTGAACAAGACGAACCAAGTGCAGGGTGACATAGAGATATGTAACCTGTCAAAAACGAGAAAATAAATCTGTCAGTGGACAGTAATGAGTGCGAACTCAAACTTTTTAATGAGAGTTTGATCCTGGCTCAGGACGAACGCTGGCGGCGTGCCTAATACATGCAAGTAGAACGCTGAAGAGAGGAGCTTGCTCTTCTTGGATGAGTTGCGAACGGGTGAGTAACGCGTAGGTAACCTGCCTGGTAGCGGGGGATAACTATTGGAAACGATAGCTAATACCGCATGAAATTGAATATCGCATGATAATTGATTGAAAGGTGCAATTGCATCACTACCAGATGGACCTGCGTTGTATTAGCTAGTTGGTGAGGTAACGGCTCACCAAGGCGACGATACATAGCCGACCTGAGAGGGTGATCGGCCACACTGGGACTGAGACACGGCCCAGACTCCTACGGGAGGCAGCAGTAGGGAATCTTCGGCAATGGGGGGAACCCTGACCGAGCAACGCCGCGTGAGTGAAGAAGGTTTTCGGATCGTAAAGCTCTGTTGTAAGAGAAGAACGGGTGTGAGAGTGGAAAGTTCACACTGTGACGGTATCTTACCAGAAAGGGACGGCTAACTACGTGCCAGCAGCCGCGGTAATACGTAGGTCCCGAGCGTTGTCCGGATTTATTGGGCGTAAAGCGAGCGCAGGCGGTTAGATAAGTCTGAAGTTAAAGGCTGTGGCTTAACCATAGTATGCTTTGGAAACTGTTTAACTTGAGTGCAGAAGGGGAGAGTGGAATTCCATGTGTAGCGGTGAAATGCGTAGATATATGGAGGAACACCGGTGGCGAAAGCGGCTCTCTGGTCTGTAACTGACGCTGAGGCTCGAAAGCGTGGGGAGCAAACAGGATTAGATACCCTGGTAGTCCACGCCGTAAACGATGAGTGCTAGGTGTTAGGCCCTTTCCGGGGCTTAGTGCCGCAGCTAACGCATTAAGCACTCCGCCTGGGGAGTACGACCGCAAGGTTGAAACTCAAAGGAATTGACGGGGGCCCGCACAAGCGGTGGAGCATGTGGTTTAATTCGAAGCAACGCGAAGAACCTTACCAGGTCTTGACATCCCTCTGACCGCTCTAGAGATAGAGTTTTCCTTCGGGACAGAGGTGACAGGTGGTGCATGGTTGTCGTCAGCTCGTGTCGTGAGATGTTGGGTTAAGTCCCGCAACGAGCGCAACCCCTATTGTTAGTTGCCATCATTGAGTTGGGCACTCTAGCGAGACTGCCGGTAATAAACCGGAGGAAGGTGGGGATGACGTCAAATCATCATGCCCCTTATGACCTGGGCTACACACGTGCTACAATGGCTGGTACAACGAGTCGCAAGCCGGTGACGGCAAGCTAATCTCTGAAAGCCAGTCTCAGTTCGGATTGTAGGCTGCAACTCGCCTACATGAAGTCGGAATCGCTAGTAATCGCGGATCAGCACGCCGCGGTGAATACGTTCCCGGGCCTTGTACACACCGCCCGTCACACCACGAGAGTTTGTAACACCCGAAGTCGGTGAGGTAACCGTAAGGAGCCAGCCGCCTAAGGTGGGATAGATGATTGGGGTGAAGTCGTAACAAGGTAGCCGTATCGGAAGGTGCGGCTGGATCACCTCCTTTCTAAGGAGTCCGTAAGGACACACGGAATGCACTTGGGTCTTGTTTAGTTTTGAGAGGGCTATGTGGGGCCTTAGCTCAGCTGGGAGAGCGCCTGCTTTGCACGCAGGAGGTCAGCGGTTCGATCCCGCTAGGCTCCATTATCTAGTTTGACTAGATAAAGAACTTGTCCATTGAAAATTGAATACTGATATCAAATAGTAACAAGAAAATAAACCGAAAACGCTGTGAATATTAATGAGTTTAAGACTGAAAGGTCAAAAATAAGGTTAAGTTAGTAAGGGCGCACGGTGGATGCCTTGGCACTAGGAGCCGAAGAAGGACGTGACAAACGACGAAATGCCTCGGGGAGCTGTAAGTAAGCTTCGATCCGGGGGTGTCCGAATGGGGGAACCCAACAGGTTGATGCCTGTTACCCATTTCTGTTAAGGAAATGAGGAGGAAGACGCAGTGAACTGAAACATCTAAGTAGCTGCAGGAAGAGAAAGCAAAAGCGATTGCCTTAGTAGCGGCGAGCGAAGAGGCAGGAGGGCAAACCGAAGAGTTTACTCTTCGGGGTTGTAGGACTGCGCTGTGGACTCAGAATTTATAGAAGAATGACTTGGGAAAGTTGGCCAGAGAGAGTAAGAGCCTCGTATTTTAAATAGATTCTGTACCTAGCAGTATCCTGAGTACGGCGGGACACGTGAAATCCCGTCGGAATCTGGGAGGACCATCTCCCAACCCTAAATACTCCCTAGTGACCGATAGTGAACCAGTACCGTGAGGGAAAGGTGAAAAGCACCCCGGGAGGGGAGTGAAATAGAACCTGAAACCGTGTGCCTACAACAAGTTCGAGCCCGTTCATGGGTGAGAGCGTGCCTTTTGTAGAATGAACCGGCGAGTTACGTTATGATGCGAGGTTAAGTTGAAGAGACGGAGCCGTAGGGAAACCGAGTCTGAATAGGGCGCCTTAGTATCATGATGTAGACCCGAAACCATGTGACCTACCCATGAGCAGGTTGAAGGTGCGGTAAAACGCACTGGAGGACCGAACCAGGGCACGTTGAAAAGTGCTTGGATGACTTGTGGGTAGCGGAGAAATTCCAAACGAACTTGGAGATAGCTGGTTCTCTCCGAAATAGCTTTAGGGCTAGCGTCGACATAAAGATTCTTGGAGGTAGAGCACTGTTTGGGTGAGGGGTCCATCCCGGATTACCAATCTCAGATAAACTCCGAATGCCAATGAATTATGGTCGGCAGTCAGACTGCGAGTGCTAAGATCCGTAGTCGAAAGGGAAACAGCCCAGACCACCAGCTAAGGTCCCAAAATAATTGTTAAGTGGAAAAGGATGTGGGGTTGCACAGACAACTAGGATGTTAGCTTAGAAGCAGCTATTCATTCAAAGAGTGCGTAATAGCTCACTAGTCGAGTGACCCTGCGCCGAAAATGTACCGGGGCTAAAACAATTTACCGAAGCTGTGGATACCTTTT